>NZ_JAAKNE010000063.1:0-23621 GCF_049170755.1 Aeromonas sp. 604176 | reverse complement strand
CCCAACGGCCTGCTGCTGCTGCCGCCGAGTGCATTCTTCATCATTGGTCTGATCATCTGGGGCGTGCGCACCAAGGATCCCAAGCAGGTGGAGGCGAAGGATTAAGGTATGGAACATTATCTGAGTCTGTTGATTCGTTCGATTTTTATCGAAAACCTGGCACTCTCCTTCTTCCTGGGGATGTGTACTTTCCTGGCAGTGTCCAAGAAGGTAAAGACCTCCATGGGTCTGGGTATTGCCGTTATCGTGGTGCAAACCATCGCCGTACCGGTCAACAACCTGATCTACAACTACGTGCTGAAGGCCGGAGCCCTCTCCCCTGACCTGGATCTGAGTTTCCTGAGCTTCATCACCTTTATCGGGGTGATCGCGGCGCTGGTGCAGATCCTGGAGATGGCGCTGGACAAGTACTTCCCGGCTCTCTACAACGCCCTGGGTATCTTCCTGCCGCTCATCACCGTGAACTGCGCCATCTTCGGTGGCGTCTCTTTCATGGTGCAGCGTGACTACACCTTCGTGGAGTCTGTGGTCTACGGTGTAGGCTCAGGTGCAGGCTGGATGCTGGCGATCGTTGCGCTGGCGGGTATCCGCGAGAAGATGAAGTACTCCGATGTTCCGGAAGGCCTGCGTGGTCTGGGCATCACCTTCATCACCGCCGGTCTGATGGCGCTGGGCTTCATGTCCTTCTCTGGTATCTCCCTGTAATCGGCTTTCCTGCAATCAGAAAGGAACGATAGATGGAAATTATTTTGGGTGTGGTCATGTTTACCGTGATCCTGCTGGCACTGGTGGCAGTCATTCTGTTCGCCAAGTCCAAGCTGGTGACCGCGGGCGACGTGACAATCAGCATCAATGGTGACCCGGCCAAGGCTGTGACCAGCCCGGCCGGTGGCAAGCTGCTCGGCGTACTCGCCGGCAACGGTATCTTCGTCTCTTCCGCCTGTGGCGGCGGTGGCTCCTGCGGCCAGTGCAAGGTACGGGTGAAATCCGGTGGCGGCGACATCCTGCCGACCGAACTGGATCACATCAGCAAGGGCGAAGCCCGTCACGGCGAACGTCTTGCCTGTCAGGTCACCGTTCGTGGCGACATGGACATCGAACTGCCGGAAGAGATATTCGGGGTGAAGAAGTGGGAATGTACTGTTATCTCCAACGATAACAAGGCCACCTTCATCAAGGAGCTCAAGCTGCAGATCCCCGATGGCGAGAGCGTGCCGTTCCGCGCCGGTGGTTATATCCAGATCGAAGCGCCGGCTCACCACGTTTACTACAAGAACTTCGATATTCCCGAGGAGTATCGTGGTGACTGGGATCGCTTCAAGATTTTTGATCTGGAGTCCAAGGTCGATGAGCCGATCATCCGTGCCTACTCCATGGCCAACTATCCGGAAGAGTTCGGCATCATCATGCTGAACGTGCGTATCGCCACACCGCCCCCGAGCAACTGGACTGCCCCTCCGGGACAGATGTCCTCCTACATCTTCAGCCTGAAGCCGGGTGACAAGGTGACCATCTCCGGTCCGTTCGGTGAATTCTTCGCCAAGGATACCGATGCAGAAATGGTCTTTATCGGTGGTGGTGCGGGTATGGCGCCTATGCGCTCCCACATCTTCGACCAGCTGCGTCGCCTGAAGTCCAAGCGCAAGATGAGCTTCTGGTACGGTGCCCGTTCCAAGCGCGAGATGTTCTATGTCGAAGACTTCGACATGCTGGCGGCCGAGAACGAGAACTTCACCTGGAACGTCGCCCTGTCCGATCCGCAACCGGAAGACAACTGGGATGGCTACACCGGCTTCATCCACAATGTGCTCTACGAGAACTATCTCAAGAACCACGAAGCGCCGGAAGATTGCGAGTTCTACATGTGTGGACCTCCCGTGATGAACGCAGCCGTCATCAACATGCTCAAAGATCTGGGCGTTGAAGACGAGAACATCCTGCTGGATGATTTTGGTGGTTAATCCATGAACAGCGTTGTAAAAACCTGGCTAGCCTTCGGGCTAGCCTTTTTCTTGACAGGGTGCGGTCAGGAAAGCACGGTCCAGTCGAAGCCGGAGATCCATATCACCGGCAGCACCATGGGCACTTACTACTCCATCAAGGTGGCGGACAACGTCATCAGCGATGCGGCCAAGTTTCAGGCCGAGGTCGACGTACTGCTGGAGCGAGTCAACGATCAGATGTCCACCTATCGTCCCGATTCCGAACTGTCGCGCTTCAACCAGCACCACAGTTCGACACCGGTAGTGGTATCTCGGGACACGGCTCGGGTCATAACAGAAGCCATTCATATTGGCCGTGAGAGCCAGGGGGCGCTTGACGTCACCGTCGGCCCCTTGGTCAATCTGTGGGGCTTCGGTCCGGACAAGCGACCGACCAAAATACCATCGGAGGAGCTGATCACCCAGACCCGTCAGAAGACCGGCCTGGGCAACCTGCACGTCATCACTTCGGTCGATGCCGATACCCTGCAAAAGGATATTCCCGACCTCTACGTTGATCTATCCGCCATTGCCAAGGGCTTTGGTGTCGACAAGGTAGCCGAGTATCTGGAGTCTCTGGGTGCGCGCAACTATCTGGTAGAGATCGGCGGCGAGCTGCGGATCAATGGCGTCAACGGCAAGGGACACCCCTGGCGCGTTGCCATCGAGAAGCCAACCGCCAATGCCGGTTCGGTGCAGGAGGTGATCGTTCCGGGTGACAACGGGGTGGCCACCTCGGGTGAATATCGTAACTACTATGAGATGGATGGCCAGCGCTTCTCCCACACCATAGATCCACGCACCGGCAAGCCGATCCAGCACCGCATGGTGTCGGTCACCGTGATCCATCCCTCCTGCATGACCGCAGACGGGCTGGCGACCGTATTCATGGTCATGGGACCGGAAAAGAGCCTGGCCTATGCCAAAGAGCGTGGTCTGGCGATCTTCGTGATCACCAAGACGGACAACGGCTTTGAAGAGGCCTACTCCGATGCGTTCAAACAGTATCTGGTCAGGAAATAGGGAGGATAGATGCAGGTTTTTCTGATCACCTTCGGGGTATTCATGCTGGTGATAGCCGCCATGGCTATCGGCTATATCTTCCAGAAAAAATCCATCTCCGGCTCCTGTGGCGGTCTGGGGAGCGTTGGCATCGAGAAAGAGTGCGATTGCCCGGAACCCTGCGACAATCGCAAGAAGAAGATGGCCAAGGAAGAGGCCCGTCGCAAGATGCTGGAAGAGAACCGCATCATCTGATGACCCTGATTTCTCGATAAACAAAAGCGCGCTGGTGGCGCGCTTTTTTATTGGCTTTCATGCAGTGTAGGCCGGTCATAATTTTCGCTCGATATAGAGGATCACCTCCCCCAAATGGATGCCGAACTTGCTGATAGCGGCGCGATTGATCAGGCGATCCTCATCCAGCAGATACATCCAGTCATCGAAGCTCACCCGCACCACCTCGCCATCCGGTAGCGCCAGATCGAGCTGATAACGCCAGTTGAGGGCGAACCCTTCGCTTTTACCCACCGCCTCTCCCACCACATCGGAAGCAGTACCTCGCCAGTGACCGTCAACCCCCTTGCTCAGATACCAGGTACGGGTCTGCTGGCGGCCATCATCAAAGTAGAACTGCTCGAACAGCTCTCCCTTGCCGTCCTTCCAACGACCCACCATCTCGACCCGAAAGCGACTGGTCACTTCGCCGCTGCGGTCGGTCACCAGGCCGTGAGCCACCAGCTTGCCGTTGAAGAAACGGGCGAGATCCCAGTTTGGCCCCTGCCCCCGATAGTCATCGAGACTGGCACCACAGCCGCTCAGCAACAAAAAAGGGATCAACAGTAACCAGCGATATGCACGATAGAAAGACATCAGGAGCTCCATGTTCAGGGTTGGCCACGCAGGCGGCGGGTCAGGGCAGGATCGCGGCTATTGTCAGCCAGCCAGATGGCGAGAAAAGCGGCCGAGAATTGCGGATCGGCCAGAGTGCCGAGGGGCTTCTCCTGCCACCAGAAGTGGCCTGTCCCACCCTTGTCGACATAGAAGGTAAGCCGGTCACCCGCCTGGATATCGGGCCAGAGTGCGGCGAGCTGGCCTAGCCAGCGCTGACGGTCGGCGTCAGAGCCAAGACCGAGTCGCTGCCACTCGGCGGCGGTGGCGCTCAGCAGATCTTGCCGCTCGATGGATCTGGCATAGGTGAGGGTCAGTGCCTGTGGATAGTGACCGGGCTGATAGCGCCCGCTCGCACTGTAGAGGGTGGCATCGTAGAGCTTGAACCAGAGCCAGTTCATCTCCCCCTGCCCGACCGGGCGCAGCTGCTGCCAGGGTGCGGCAGAAGCCTGCACCGCGGTTGCAGCAAAGAGCGTAAACGCCAGCAGCAGCGGGTTAATTCCACCCCATATGCCAGTGGTTGGGGTCTTCCAGTTCATGCCAATCCATCTCCTGTTCCTGCAGGGTGTTGATATCCTGCATCACCACCTGCACCAGCTGCCCCTGCGCATCCCGCTGGCAGGCAACCACCAGATAGAAGCGATCAGTCAGCTCATGCTGGCTCTCTTTGGTCCATTTGGAAAAAAGCAACGAGTCGGTCGAAAAGGTGTTTGTCATGACTCACCCTCCAGCTTGACCATTACCCACAGGAGTACGGGTAACCACCATATCCAGATCACTGCCAGCAACGCCGTGCTGATCCAGATGCCCCAGGGTAAGTTTACTGCCCCCATGGCGGCCCCCGCCACATAGGAGGAGGTGCCGCCAAATACGCCAAACAGCGCCTGCTGCCAGCGAGGCAAGCTCAGCAGCCAGCGCATACCGTGGGCCAGCGTCAGGGCAAAACCGAGCCAGAGCAGCACCAGCCAGAGGGGAAAACCGGACGGGAACCGGAACAGGCCGAGCTGCCAGAGCAGGGCATCCAGCAGACAGCCGACGACCGCGATGGGAAGCAGCCGCCAGTCACGCTGGCGGCTGGGTGAGAAGAGAAAGTGCAGCAGCAACATTGCCAGCAGCGGGCCCGGCTGCTGCCACTTCACCGCCAGCAACCAGTAGAGGTTGAACCCCAGCAGGTGAGCCCACTGCCACATGGTCAGTGACCGCTTACTGGCACATCACCCGACCAGCCAGCGGGCCCCGGCTTGGCGGCCTCCAGCTGCACCAGACTGATGGTGCGCTCCCAGAATCCCCCCTCGCAATAGGCAAAGTAGAAGTGCCACAGCCGGATGAAATCCTGGCTGTAACCGAGCTTGGGCAGCTCGGGTGCCAACGCCAGAAACCGCTCGCACCAGTGAGCCAGTGTACGGGCATAGTGATGACCGTGATCGTGCAACCGCACCAGCTGCATGTCGGTCTCACGCGCCAGCAACCCCGCCATCTGGGAGACGCTCGGCAGGCAACCACCGGGGAAGATGTAGCGCTGGATAAAATCGACCCCGCGCAAGTACTGGGCATGGCGCTGATCGGCGATGGTGATGGCCTGAATGAGCAGACGGCCACCGGGCTTGAGCAGCCGTGACAACTGGCGGAAATAGTCGGGCAGGAAGGCGTGGCCTACCGCCTCGATCATCTCGATGGAGACCAGCTTGTCATAGGTGCCCTCCAGCTTGCGGTAATCCTCCAGCAGCAAGGTGATGCGATCCCCCAGCCCCTCCCGCGCAATCCACTCCTTGGCATAGTCGTGCTGGGCCCGGGAGATGGTCGTGGTAGTGACCCGGCAGCCATAGTGGCGGGCGGCATAGACGGCGAGGCCGCCCCAACCGGTGCCAATCTCCAGCAGATGATCATCAGGCCCCAGCTCCAGCCGCTCGCAGATGGTGCGCAACTTGGCCTGCTGCCCCTCTTCCAGAGTGGCGTCGGCGCTCGGATAGATGGCGCTCGAGTACTGCATATGGCTGTCGAGAAAACCCTGATAGAGGGTATTGCCGAGATCGTAGTGGGCGGCGATGTTAGAGCGCGAACCGGTCAGGGTATTGCGGTTGAGCCAGTGGCGCACCTTGTTGAAGGGGAAGCTGAGCCAGCCGAGGCGCCGTTCGAGGGAGTCGAGCAGGGTCAGATTGCGGGCCAGCAGCCGCACCAGCGCCACCGGATCCGGGCTGGTCCAGAGTCCCTCCACCCAGGTTTCTCCGGCGGCAATGCTCCCCCCCAGCAACAGGCGACGATAGAAGGTCGGATCCTGCACCACCAGTTCGGCATGCAGATCGGTACCCGCGACGCCAAAGCTGTGGCGCTCACCGCCATCCCGCAGCAGCAGCTGGCCATGTTCGAGGCGACCCAGCAGATTGAGCAGCAGTTGTCTTGCCCCCTTGTCGATGAAAGAGGCAGAGAGGGTTGATTGAGCAAGTTCCATTAGCGGCTCTCCGGATGGGTAAAAATCGGGGTTCGTTTGATAAATAGACGCAGGGCCTGCCAGTAGATCCCGAGCAGCACCTTCATGGTCATCCATGGCCAGCGGGCCAGCAGGGCCACCAGCCCCTTGCGCGACAAGGGTTCGCGAGTGAGCGCCAGGGTTGCGTCAAACAGCTTGGCTTCACCGGATACGGGATGACTCTCGATATGGATCAGGGTCTCCTGCACGGGCGGCCTGATCCGCCAGTGATAACGCATCGCCAGCCCCATAAAGGGGGAGACGTGAAAATCCTTGTCATGGGGTGCCAGCGCCGCCAGATCCAGCAGGTAGTAGTGACGCTCGTTCCAGGGGGTGTTGGAGACCTCTGCCAGCAGATAGCGGGCGTCTCCCTGCCGGTAGCAGAAGTAGAAGTTGACCGGGCTGAAGTAGAACCCGAGACAGCGCACATTGCCGAGCAGCAGTACCCGCCCCTCGGGCTCGGCATCACCACCCAGCTCGCTCACCTTCTGCCACACCGCCTGCTTGAGGCTCCCCTCGCTGCCCTTGAGATAGTCATGGCGGTGAAACGAGAGCAGCCCCGAGCGCTCCACCCCGAACCAGCGCCCCTGATCGAGCTGCGGCAGCTCGTCGAGATCCAGTCCCAGCATAAAGAGGCTGTAGGAGAAGGCGTGGGGCCGCGGCGCGAAACGGCGGTGGCGCACCGAACCCTGCCAGATGGCGCTGGTAACACCAGCCAGTTCGTCGGCTCCCTCATGTTCGGTGGCCACGGTGGCGCCATTCATAGCTCGGCCCCGAAGCGCCTGGCGACATCCAGCGCGCTGCGCACCCCATCCTCGTGGAAGCCGTTGTACCAGTAGGCACCGCAGAAGTGGGTGTGCTGCTGGCCGCAGATCTCCGCACGCCGCTGCTGGGCGGCGATAGAGGCCTGATTGAACACCGGATGGTGGTAGACGAAGCGGCGCAGCACCTTGCTCTCATCCACCTTGCCCTTGGGGTTGAGGCTGACGCAGAAGGGCTCCGGCGAGTTCACCCCCTGCAGGATGTTCATGTTGTAGCTCACCAGTGGCCGTGTCTCATCGTTGCCATCGAGCTGATAGTTCCAGCTGGCCCATGCCTTGCGACGGGTGGGCAGGCAGCGAGCATCGGTATGGAGCCAGACATCGTTGGCCTGATAGGGCATGTCGCCGAGGATGGCCTGCTCCCGCTCGCCGGGATCCGCCAGCAGCGCCAGCGCCTGATCGCTGTGGCAGGCGAAGATCACCTCGTCAAACCGCTCCTCGCCGTAACTGCTCTGGATCACAACGCCATCCGCGTCCCGCCGTACGCTCTGCACCGGACAGGCGAGTCGGATCTGCGACTGCCAACCCGCGGTAAGGGGGCCGATATATTCCCGCGAGCCACCCGGGATCACGTACCACTGGGGGCGATTGGCCACATCCAGCAGGCCGTGGTTGGCAAAAAAGCGCAGGAAGAAGCCAAGGGGGAAGGCGCGCATATCGGCCAGGGTCGATGACCAGATCGCCGCCCCCATCGGCAAGATGTAGTGGCGGGCGAAGTAGTCGCTAAACTCCCCCGCCAGCAAAAAATCCCCCAGCGTCAGCTCGGGGCCAGCCCCCTGATGCTGACCATCCGCCAGCCAGGCCCGCGCCTCCCGGTTGAACCGCAAGATCTCGGCGACAAAGCCATAGAAGCGCGGACTCAGCAGATTGCTGCGCTGGGCAAACAGGGTGTCGAGATTGTGGCCGTTGTACTCCAGCCCCTCCGGGCTCTTTACCGAGAAGCTCATCTCGGCCGGTTGGCGCGCCATGCCAATCCGCGCCAGCAACTTCAAGAAGTTGGGGTAGGTACGATCGTTGAAGACGATAAAGCCGGTGTCGATGGCATAGCTGCGGCCAGCCTGATTCACATCGACGGTGGCGGTGTGACCGCCCAGGGTCGGCGCCGCTTCGAACAGGGTGATGTCATGGAGTTTGTGGAGCAGAAAACCGGCGGTGAGCCCCGAGATCCCTGAACCGACGATGGCGATCTTTTTCTTCATGAATGGCTTCCTTTCGATACGAGTGCGCGGCCAAGGCGCAGCCAGAGCCCCACCGGCAGCGCACCAAGCAGGCGCAGCAACCAGATGAAACGGCGGGGAAAGTGGATCTGGTGACGACCAGCGGTCAGCCCGTCCATGATGGTGCGGGAGGCCTGTTCCACCGTCACCAGACAGGGCATGGGAAAATCATTTTTGGCGGTGAGCGGCGTCTGGACAAAGCCGGGGCGGATCAGGGTCACTCCGATCCCTTTGCTGGCCAAATCGAGGCGCAAGGTATCCGCCAGATAGTCGAGGGCCGCCTTGGAGGCACCATACGCCTCGGCTCGCGGCAGCGGCAGCCAGCTCACCGACGAGCTGACGATGGCCAGCCGAGATCCCGCCCCTAACAGCGGCAAGAAGGCGGCCAGCGCATGGCCGGTGGCGGTCAGATTGGTCTCAATCACCCGGGCAAACAGCTCGCTGTCAAACCCCTCAGCCACATCCATGTACTCGCAGTTGCCTGCGTTGAGGATTAGCAGATCAAGGGATGGCAGCATGGCGGCCACCCCGCTCATTGCGGCCAGATCCCGGGCATCGAACTGCAGCGGCGTGACGCCATCCAGCCCCAGCGCCTGCAGCCGTTCGCCATCGCGGCCACAACCCCACACCTGCCAGCCTGCCCGCCGGTAATCCAGCGCCAGTTGACGACCGATGCCGGAGGTCGCGCCTGTGATAAGCACCCGGCCGCTCATGCGCCAAGCCTCATCTTGATAGTGCGCACCACGGGCCCGAGCAGCGGCAACTGCTCGTAGAGCATGGCGCCCAGGTCGAAATAGTCCCTGTGCTGGCACACCTTGCCCACCTCGTCGAATTCGAGGCGGGTGGCCCCCTCCACCGTCACCGGCTCACCACCACGCAATCTGGGGTGAGAGAAGGTCATGGTCCAGCCGAGCCAGGCCTGCTGCCCTTGTTGCTGCTGACTGGTGATGACGAAACGGCAGTAGGCGAGGCGCTGATAGAGGGCGGCAAAATAGTCGCCAAGGGCCGCCAGCCCCTCGATACGGTGGGCCGGATCGGTAAAGACCACCTGTTCGGCATAGACCTCGGGCAAGCGGTGCAACTGCTGTTTGTCCAGTTGCTGATAGAGGCCAATAAAGCGGGCCAGCGGCTCGTTCATCCTATTTCTCCAGAGAGCGAAACATCTCGATGGCTCTCACCCGGGCAACGGCGTGATCCACCATGGGTGCCGGATAATCCTGTCGCCCCTTGAGCCGCAGCCAGTCGTGGGGCTGATGCACATAAGCGACGGGAATATCGGCAAGTTCAGTTACCCAAGTACGGATAAACTCCCCTTGTGGATCAAATCGTTGCCCCTGAGTGGTGGGGTTGAAGACCCGAAAATAGGGCGCCGCGTCGGCGCCGGTCCCCGCCGCCCACTGCCAGCCGCCGTTGTTGGCCGCCAGATCCCCGTCGATGAGCCGACTCATGAAGTAATCCTCCCCGAGCCGCCAGTGGATATGGAGATCCTTGGTGAGAAAACTCGCCACTATCATTCGCAGCCGGTTGTGCATCCAACCGGTGGCGTTGAGGCAGCGCATCGCCGCATCGACGATGGGGTAGCCGGTTCGTCCCTCGCACCAGGCGGCGAAGGCGTCCGGATCCCAGCTCCACGGCAAGGCCGCCGTCTCGGGCTTGAAGGGACGATTCATGGAGAGGGTCGGGATCAGCACCAGCAGGTGGCGATAGAACTCACGCCAGATGAGCTCATTGAGCCAGACAAAGCCGGGCTGGGCCTTGGACTGGGGCCGGTAGCCAAGGCGCTGCTGGAGCGCCGCCACACACTGGCGGGGACTGATGATGCCCGCCGCCAGATAGGGGGAGAGCACGGAGGTACCCGCGATGGCAGGAAAATCCCGGGTCTCGCCATAGTCGAGCACCGCCTGCTCCAGAAAAATGTTCAAACGACGCAGAGCTTCCACCTCGCCCACAGGCCAGCGGGGGTCTGCCGTCAGTTCGCCAAGGGCGGCATCGACGAAGTCCCGCTCGGCCAGCGGTAGCCAAGGCAAGGGCTCGCCACGGCGCGCTGGGGCTCGGTGAATAACAAAGCCATCCTCGTCGAGGGCCTTGAGCCAGGCTCGGCTGAAGGGGGTGAAGACCTTGAACATCTCACCCGAGCCGGTCAGCACCCGCTCCGGCGGCAATACGCAACAGCCGTTGAGCCAGTGACAGCTCACCGCCTGCTCTGCCAGTACGGCGCTGACGGCGTGATCGCGGCGCTGCTCATCGATCTCGATAGCCTGATTGGCATAGAGCTGGGTCACCCCCAGCTCGCGGCAGAGGTCTGACAACGCAGCGGGCGCCTCGGCAAAAGTCTCCACTCGCAGCAGATGGAGCGGGATGCCGAGGGCCGCCAGCTCGCGCCCCAACTCATCCACCTGCGTCAACATAAAGCGCTGACGGATGGGGGCCATTTTGTGCTGCCGCCACTGGGTGGGGGAGATGATAAAGAGCGCGGCAACCGGTTCGTCACCGGCGCAGGCATGCCGCAGCGCCGGGTTGTCGGCAAGGCGCAGATCATTGCGCAACCAGACCAGCTTCATGATTTTTTCCTCCCGCGTCCGCTGGTGCCAGCAGCATCTGGGGCATCCGCCATCAGCTCGGCAAGGCTCGCCTGCCAGCCATGGGCTTTAAGCCACTCATCGTCGTAGAGGCGCCCCAGCTCGCCAAACAGGCGTGTGCCTGCGGGCCACCCGGCGGCCAGCTCCGGTTTGCCAAGACCAGCTCCCAGCAGTACCAGCCAGGGGGTAACGGCACGCCCCTCCAGCAAGCTGGCATGGCGAGGCTCTACCGCTCCCAGCAGTTGCACCTCATAGCCTTGACCGATCAGCTCGTAAGCGGCCCACACCAGATCGAGGGGGCCGACCTGTCCCCAGCTCACCAAGGTGATCGGCACGCCCTTCTCCTGCTCGATCAGGTGGCGGGCGAAGCGGGTATGGAACCAGCCCAGCCACACCTGTTGCAGCAGCTCGCCATCGGGCCGCTCGCGCCACAACCCCAGCAGCCGCTCCACCAGCGGTTGCAGTACCCGGCTGCGCACCAGCTCGAACGGGTAGCTAGCCAGCAAATCGTTGAGCTCAGCCTCCGCCTTGCGCTGGTTGAAGGCGAGTAACGCCTGACTGAACTGCTCCAGAGTCTGCTGCCAGTGATCGCTCACCGGCTCGGAATGGGGTTCGCTCAGGAGCCCCTTTACCTGCCCGATACTCACTCCCCGCTCCAGCCAGCTCAGGATCTCGCCGATTTGGCGGATATCCTGCTCGCTGTAGAGGCGGTGGCCCTTTTCGGTGCGGGCCGGTTGCACCAGACCATAGCGGCGCTGCCAGGCGCGCAGGGTCACGGCGTTGACGCCGGTGAGACGGGAGACCTCGCGAATGGGGTAGATCCCCTCATCAGCGAGATGAGCAACTTCTTGCGATAAATCAGACATACAACGTCCATCAAACAGAGGTGTAAAGCGCCCGGTGCAAATCATGCACCGAGGCAACAGAACGGATTCAGAGCCCGTAACGCAATTTCAGCGTATCGGGGTGTGGATTGAGATAAACCTGCTCGGCGAGATAGGGATTGGGGTACTCGCGCAGGTAGTGACGGATCAGGGTGAGCGGCACCAGCAAGGGGAAGATGCCGGTGCGGTACTTGTCGATGGTATCGGCAAGCTCCTGCTTCTGGGCCGGGGTCAGCACCCGCTTGAAGTAGCCCTGCAGGTGCATCAGCACATTGGTGTGGCTGCGGCGGTTGGCTCGCAGGGTCAGCGCTGTCATCAATCCCTTGATGTAGTTGTCAGCCACCTCCTGCAAATTGGTGGACTTGCCCAGATTGCCGAGCAGCTTGCCAAGCGCCCGGTAGTGGGTGGTGGCGTGGGAGAGTACCAGATACTTGTAACGGGAGTGGAAGCGGATCAGCGCAGAGGCGGTGATGCCGCGGGCGCAGAGTTGCTGCCAGTCGTGGTAGGCGAAGACCCGCAGCACAAAGTTCTCCCGCAGGATGGGATCACAGAGCCGACCATCCTCTTCCACCGGCAGCAGGGGGTTGGCCTCCATCAACGCCTTGGCAAAGAGGCCGCTCCCCTCCTTGGCGCTCCCCTCGTTGTTGGCGCCATAGACCTTGACCCGCTCCATACCGCAGCTGGGTGATTTGGCACAGAGGATATAACCGGAGATGAAGTCGAGCTGACGGGCCTTCTGCTCGCTGAAGGCAATCAGCTTTTGGGTGACATCGAAACTACCGTTGCTCGCCTCGGCACGGATCTCGCCGTTGCGCTTGACCAGCCGGATGGCGGCACGGGGCGCCCCCAGACCGATAGCCATCTCGGGGCAGACGGGGTGATAGTCAAAGTGAGCGCCAAGATCCCGTTCGCAGAAGCTGGAGCGCTTGTGGCCCCCGTCGAAACGCACCTCTTGTCCCAGCAGGCAAGCACTGATACCGACTTTAATCTTGTACATGATGGCACTCCTTGTATAAGTCTTGATTCAGTTATAGCAGTTATACAAAAAAATGGAAGTTGTATAACTATTGCCGACTGATACGACACAAGGAGAAAAAAGAGATCACCGGAAAACGAAAAAACCCATGGCGAACGCCATGGGTAAAAATCAAGACACTACGGACTACTGGAAGGAGGATCAGAAGCTGTACTTCACACCCAGGCTGGAGATGGAGCCTTTCTGCAGATCCCAGCTGCGATAGGTGTAGTCGGCAGTCAGCGCCCAGTTCTGGTTGAGCTTGTAAGCACCGCCTACCTTGAAGTCATGCATATCGTCGGTCATGTTGGCGTAACGGTAAGCCGTGGAAAGCTCGATGTCGCCGATGTCGTAGCGCAGACCCACTTCACCGTACATGCTGCCACTATCCTTGCGAGCCACTTCGTCCCATCCCTTGTTGTTCTTGGCCAGCTCACGCTCAAGTTGATAGCCCATCAAACCGGTTTCGCCATAGAGATTGAGTCCTGTGCTCAGCGGGGTAAAGACACCGATACCCAGGCTGGAGATGGACATGCTGTCATTGCCGTCGTTGCGGGAGGTGAATTCGGTTCCGGCACGACCGTAGAAGTTGGAGCCAAAGCTCTTTGAGAGGTCTAGGCTCAGACCACCAAAATCACGGGTACCTTTGCTGGCAGCATCACGGGGAAATGCAGCGCTGTCTTGGCTAAGGTAATCAGACTTGGTGTGCGCCCAGGTCAAACCGCCCTTTGCGTAGCTGAACGCATCCTGTGCCAGAGCGGAAGTAGAGGCGAAACCGGCCAGAACCAGAAGAGATACAGTTGCTTTTTTCATGATGATAACTCCATGTGATTGGGCCCGTTGCTAGCGAGCTGGTATGGAGTCATTGTGCGGTCAGCATCCCGGCTTGCCGAGCGGCAAGCTGTTGCAAAACCATGTCAGATGTAAGCAGATATTTCCCGAGATGTCAGGGGTAACAAATTGCCGGCCCAATCGGTTTGCATGGGCCGGACAACACCAAATCAGCGGAAGACCACCTCATCAATTTCGACCCTGACCAAGGGCTGCCCGGTCAATCCGGCAGGACGGGGGATCTCGAGGGCCAACGACGGACGGACTTGCCCCTTGCGCAGATAGGTTTCCGGCAGGCGGTTCTCGGCAACCCAGAAACGGGCCTCCTGACGGCTCAGCTGCACTCCGTCAGCACTGAACAGGGTCACCATGCCACGCACCCCGACCACATTGCGGGTGCCGGTATTGCTCACCATAAAGGTCAGCACCAGCGGGTCAGATCCCTCGATCTTGTCCAGCTTGACCACCACACCGTCGCGTGCCGCTTGTGACAGCAATTCGGGGTTGGCCTTGGCCTGATCGGTCAGCACCGGAGCAGCAACGGCCACCACGGCCCCAGCCTTCCCATCAGCAGCCACGCCCTGTACGGACTCGGCCGGTTTGACCACCAGATACTCCCAGGTAAAGTCATCGTTGAGCTGAACCTGCCGACCATCGGGCAGCGTCACCTGAGAAAGAGGGGCCGCCTGCGCCAACACGGGGGAGAGGCACAGGGCAATCAGCAGACGGGAGAAGGGTTTCATAGGGCGAAGCTCGGCAACAGGTTAAAGGACGACAGTATAAACAGTCCCGCCACCCCTTGCCTATGACAGCACTCACGTTCTGGCTCCGGCGTCGCTTGCCCACGGGCTAGATGGCAAGATCGTGCCGCTCTTTGTGCGCCATATCCAGAGTCACCAGATCGAACTCGGTCCTCTTGAGGGCAGAGAGAATATCCGATTGCATATCAAAGGCCTGAGCACGCTGATGCTCGGGCAGACGCACCCGGGCCAGGGTGGTAGAGCAGTCGCACAGGGTATGGAAAAAGACCTGCGCCTCATCCAGCCCCATGTCGGCCAGCATCTGTTCGGCCTGATCCACCATTCGTAGATAACGTTGCTTCAACTGCCGTGGATTGGTGAAGCGATTGCTGAGGCAACCGTTGCTCCCTTTGCCCCAACGACCGAGCTGACGCTTGTTGAAGCCATAGCGAAAATCACGGCTCATCACCCCGTTATCGGCAAAAAACCAGATGGTATTGGCAGGCAGTGAGCCGAACTGGGCAAGATAGTCATCACGCTCCTCCACCGCGGCCGGGACCAACAACGGCAGATGAGCCCATTCCGGACGAGCCTGCACATACTCACCAATGCGACGGACCGGATCGATCAACCCTTCCATATTCGGCAGGCGATCGCAAAAGATGATCTCGTCGCTCTTGATGATCCAGTGGTCGATGCCGTAACGCTGGCAATAACGGCGGGCCCGAGCCACCTCACTGCGGCTGCGGGTCGGATTATCGAGGGTGATGGCGCGGATCTTGATCCCGCTGGCACGGCACAAATCGATGCTGTAACAGGATTCCAACCGCCCCGAAAAAGAGACTATCAGCTCGTCAAAATTTGCCAGTCGCTCAATCAGCTGCAGCTCCCTGGCTTGAAAAGAGTGATCATATCCCTGATTCAAGACAACAACATTGGCATCCATTAAACAGCTCCGGATGATAAACAGGTGGCTTATTGTGCGGGAAACAAGCTGAATAGGCCCTTACAGAGTCAGGTTAAAATTAAAACTTGATGATTATTTCCCGTGATTCATCCTTAAAATCAACATCTTGAGCGTCATACACTCGCAATCTGGCCTGATGTACCCGATGGGCTCGCAAAAAGCCCTGCGCCTGATCCAGCGAGGTGAAGGTCAGGTGCTCCCCCTCGCTGTCGGTCAGACAGAGGTACTCCCCTTCCGCCTCGATACAGAGCTGATAACCACTGCCATCCTTGCAGGCGATGATCAGGGTTGCCTCGGGATAGTGACTGAGCCAATTGCGAAACCGGCCATGCTCCATAGTACTCCTGGAGGGGCATCACCCCTTGTCGGTGACAGGCAAACTATCCAGCTCACCCAGTTGCTGACGGCAACTCGCCACGTCGGTAAAGACGATCCCCCTGATGCCGAGGGCCTCGGCGGCCGCAATATTGGCGGGACTGTCATCAATAAAGATGCACTCTGCCGGTTTCAGATCAAACGACACCAGCAGATAACGGTAGATATCCGGCTCCGGCTTCATCATCCGCACCCGCGCCGAGACCACCTTGCCGCTGAAAAAGCGCCAGAAATCCTGATGCTGCTCCAGCCAGTCGATGCTGGCGTGCCCCATGTTGGAGAGGGCATAGAGCGAATGGCCCGCTCCGTGCAGCTCGGCTATCAGGGTTAGCATAGCGGGATCTGGCAGCAGGGAAGCGGGAACTGCCTGTAAAATGGCCAGATTCTCCGCCGTCGAGAGGCCAGTGCGCGCTTGCGCTTCCCGGGCCATGTTGTGGAGCGACATGGTGCCTCTGTCTACCTCCAGCCAATCCGGGTGGTTAAAGAGCTGCTCGGCCAACTGTTCGGCCCCTTGCGGACCACGCACCGAACGCACTATACCTACCGGATCCCAGCTCACCACCACCCGTCCCAGATCGAAAATAATCGCCATCGTCTTTACCTCCCCCACTGGGTGTCAGTCATCAAAACAGAGTCAATAGAAGATCGCTCATACGCCATTTTCTTAACCGGATACCCTGCCCCCATCCCCGCCCGCGGGCAAGTTTTACTTGCATCAGACCGGCAAATCCCTTAATGGTTATGACGTTACTTCAAGGACACACCTATGCACGCACCATTCTTCTTTGCTTTCTCGTTTATCCGGCCCGCTTGAGGGAAGGCCTGTCGTCGTGTGAACAGAAAGCAAAGACGAATCGAGCCTCCCCTAGCGGAGGCTTTTTTTTGCATTAATATCAATCGATTACTTGGATAGGGAACAATCATGGCAACGCTCGACGAGATCAGACAAGACATCACCCGGTTGGATCAGGAGCTGCTTGCCCTGCTGGCGAAACGCAAGGCCCTCAGCATCGAGGTCGCCCGTGCCAAGCAAGCCAACCCGCGCCCCATTCGTGACCACCAGCGGGAGCAGGAGCTGCTGGTTGCCCTGATCCAGAAAGGGCGCGTGCTGGGGTTGGATGCCCAGTACATCACTCGCATCTATCACACCATCATCGAAGACTCTGTGCTCTCCCAGCAGGCCTATCTGCAGAGCCTGCTCAACCCGGAGCAGCAGGAGCCGATGACCAGCGTCGCCTATCTTGGGCCGCGCGGTTCCTATTCCAGCCTGGCCGCACGCAAATATCTGGCGCGCTACAAGGATCAGGTGATCGAAGTAAACTGCCAGAACTTCCGTGAAGTACTGGATGCGGTGGAGTCGGGTCGCGCCGCCTTCGGCGTGCTGCCCATCGAAAACACCAGCTCGGGCTCCATCAACGAAGTCTATGACGTGATGCAGCATACCAGCCTATCCATCGTCGGCGAGCTCACCTACCCCATCGAGCACTGCATCCTCACCGCCGTACCGACCGAGCTGAGTCGCATCAAAACCTTCTATGCCCACCCGCAGGTGTTCCAGCAGTGCTCCCACTATCTGAGCAAATTGGAAGGGGCGCGCCACGAGATCTGCGACTCCTCCTCCAGCGCCATGATGAAGGTGAAAGAACTGGCCAGCCCGGAGGCCGCCGCCATCGGCAGCGCCGCCGGTGGCGAACTGTATGGTCTGGACGTGCTGGCCGAGCAGCTCGCCAACCAGAAAGAGAACTACAGCCGCTTTATCGTGGTGGCGCGCAAACCCATCGACGTGGCGCCGCAGATCCCGGCCAAGACCACCCTCATCATGTCCACCTCCCAGAAGCCGGGCTCGCTGGTGGAGGCGCTGCTGGTACTGCGCAGCCACGAGATCAACATGACCAAGCTCGAATCCCGTCCGGTGCAGGGCAACCCGTGGGAAGAGATGTTCTATCTCGATGTCTCCGCCAACCTGCAGACCCCGGCGATGCAGGCTGCACTGGTGGAGCTGACCAAGATCACCCGCTATATCAAGGTGCTTGGCTGCTACCCGAGCGAGGATGTGAAACCCACCGCAGTGCCGCCGGTGCTGATGGGAAGCTAACCAGCCCACAACGACAAAAGGCGAGCACCCTGCTCGCCTTTTGTTTTGATGCCTGTGTTGATGCCTGTTTTCAGGTCAGACAATCAACTCAGAACTGACCAGCCATCAACTGATTGATGTTGTAGAGGGCACGGGTATCGAGCTCCATCTCGGTGGCATAGGTGTTGCCGCGCGGATAGGAGGCAACCACCCGGGCACCACGCACCACACCAGCGACCGACACATCCAGCGAGTTGGAGGTCTGGGTCAAGTCGCGGTAGCTGCTCTGACCGCGCACCTGCTGACCATTGAGCTGCTCGGCCAGCTCGCGATAGGCATCCATCTTGGAGGCGCGAATGGCTTGCAGCATCTTCTCCGGCTGGGAGGGGCCGGGCTGGATGTCGATCACCGCATAACCCACCGCCTTGAGCACCGGAAAATCATCGGGCTTGCCACCCTGGGTGTAATCCACCACCCGGTTACCGCTGCAACCGGTGAGCAAGAGAGCCAACAGGCAACCAAACAGGATCTTCATGACTCGCTCCTCACGGGGTCAGGTTGACTAGATGACCGCCCGGCCTAGCCTGACTGTCACGCATCAGATAACCGCGATTGATCGATGCCCGACCAAACGAGTTGTTGGCACCGAACAGATATTTTTGCGGGATCAGGCTCTGGGCTGTGGTCTCCACCATCTTGGTGCGCATGTCGATAACGCGGGCGTTGACCAGGATCCCCTTGCTATTGCGGCTGAAGGTGCCGACCAGAATGCGGGAGATCGGCAAACGGGAAGAGAGCTCCTTATAGTTGCGGCTCAGCACGAAGTCCCCCTGCGGCGTCACCTTGATGCTACCGGTCAGCTTGAAGTCCACCACCACCTCGCCGCGGCGGTTGAGCTCGTAGATAAAGCTCTCCTCAATCTGCTGCCCCATCCAGTTGGTATCCTGCAGGGTATCGAGATCGACGAAAGAGGCCACCGCGATGGGCTCGGTCAGGGTGGTCAGTGATTTGCGCTCCATCAACTGATCGGTCATGCGCGCCACCAGCCAGTTGAGCTCCATCCCCTGCGCCGCCTGGCGGGGGTCACCCTGATCTCGATTGATAGGGTCGGAGCCGCATCCGGTCAATGCCAGGGCGAGCGCCAACGCCGTGATGAGTTTGTTCATGGATACCTTTCCTGTATCTGCACCTGATTTGTTATCGGACGCGCCGGACAAAGCTTGAGCCGGGAATGAGGCATGATTCTTGCTTTTTTAATGGACATCGTCAGCGCCAACGTGCGCTGCCACTTGGAACGTGTTGTGATCCATGTCGGCCAGCAGGCGCCATTTCCTCAAAATGGCGCGGCTGCCCGCCAACTCAAGGTATCTGCTATGAAATTACCGCTGCTGTTGACCCTGCTGCTGGCCAGCCTGAGCGCCCGAGCCGAGCTTATCGAAGCGCAGGGCAGCGCCGCCATTCTGGGGGGCGATGAGGTCTATGCCCGCGAGCAGGCGACCCGCGACGCCCTGCGTCAGGCGCTGCTGGCCAGCGGCGCGGCCGTTTCCAGCGTCCAGCGTCTGGAAAATGGCAGCCTGCGATCCGAGCAGATCCAGATCCGCTCCGGCGGCGACATTCGCCAATACCGGCTCAAGCGGGAAGAGGTGCGCAACGGCCGCATGTATATCACACTAGTGGCCGACATTCAGGCCGAACGCCAGATCTGCCAGACCCAGCACTTCGCCAAGGATTTGACACTGGTCAGGCTGCGAATGCGCTATCCGGACCAAGCCAGCTACGGCGCCATGGACGACATGCCGGAAAACCTCTCGCGACGACTGTTCGAGACCCTCGCCAATGCGCCGCAAGGGGTCGCGGTGCGCCAGTGGCTGGATGAAAACCTGCGCATCGATCCGCTCCATCTGCAACAGGGAGATCGCAGCGCCCTCGAGGAGATCAAGGCGCTCAGCCTGCGTACCGACAGCCAGTATCTGGTGCTCGGCAGCATCGACGATCTCTCCATAGAGCCGCAGGGCAACCAGCTGACCAGCTGGTATGAGGATCCGGTGCGCAACTTTCGCATGCAGCTCTACCTGTTCGACGGTATTAACGGCAGTCTGATCAACCGCAAGGTCTACGAAGGACGTGCCACCTGGACCTTTGGCAAGCGGGAACAGGTGGGCAGCAGCAGCGGCCAGTTCTGGCAATCGAGCTATGGCCAGGAGGTCAACTACCAGTTGCAGCAGGCGGCTCAAGATCTGGTAGCCCAGCTCACCTGCGCCCCGGTCACCGCCCGGGTGGTAGGCCAGAACGAACGTGGCCCCTACATCAATCTGGGGCGGCGCAACGGCGTCAAACTTGGCGACCAGTTCCGCATCCAGCACAACGCCGACTTCATCGACCCCTACGGCAAGTCGCGCATGATGCGCAATCCGGCCGACGGTCTGTTCGAGGTGGTGCAGGTATTCGACGATGGCGCCATCATCAGCAGCCAGAACAAATATACGCCGTTTAACATCCAGAATGGGGATTTGGCTGTATTGGAATAGGTGCCAGAGAGTTACCGGCGCTTACGGCATCTCCCGAGTTTCCCGTTGTTATGGTTCACCAGTGGATTGGTATCGGTCAGTTTCCCAACACCTGACGCAACCTCTCCTGCGCAACGCCCACCAGCAGGTCGGGCTGGAATTTGGAGATAAAGCGGTCGCACCCCACCTTCTTGACCATGGCTTCGTTGAAGTTGCCGCTCAGGGAGGTGTTGAGGGTGATAAAGAGGTCAGACATGCGCGGATCGCTGCGCACCTCGTGGGTCAGACGGTAACCGTCCATCTCCGGCATTTCGGCATCGGTGATCATCAGCAGGATCTCGTCGGTCACCTTCTTGCCGGCATCGCACCACCCCTTGAGCAGGGTCAGCGCCTGCAAACCATCCTGACACTCGATCACCTCAAGCCCAAGCTGGCCCAGGGTCTCGCGCACCAGATTGCGGGCGGTGCTGGAGTCATCGACGATCAGCACTTTGCGTCCATGCATCTCGGGCAGGATCTCCCGGTCCAGCACCTCCTCGGAGATGCGGATGTCATAGGTGATGATCTCCGCCAGCACCTTCTCCACATCGATGATCTCGACGATCTGATCCACTCCATCTTCGGGAATGCGGGTGATGGCGGTGAGGTAGTTGGCGCGCCCGGCGGAGCGCGGCGGCGGCAGTATATCCTTCCAGGTCATGTTGACGATATTGGCCACCTGCCCCACCAGAAAACCCTGAATGGTGCGGTTGTACTCGGTGATGATGAGGTTGGATTCACTGTCGATGGGCATGGGGCGCATGCCGATGGCGCTGCGCAGGTTGATCACCGGGATCGAGGTACCGCGGATATTGGCCACCCCGCTGATATTGTGATGGGAGCCCGGCATCTTGCTCAGATGGGGCAACTTGACCACTTCCCGTACCTTGAAGACGTTGATGGCGAACATCTGACGGGTGCCGAGACGAAACATCAACAACTCGAGGCGGTTTTCCCCCACCAGTTGAGTTCGTTGATCAACGGAATCCAATATACTCGCCATACGCTGATATCCATCTGATTATTAATCGACTCTATTATAGAGGCTGCCCGCCAGGAAAGGCAGGCGCATTTTCAACCAGAGCGACCAACCAGACAAAAAAAGTGAGGCCGAAGCCTCACTTATCTCATTGATTTTAAAATCAATAGCTACAGACAGACTTCCAGCTGCCATCGGTTGCCTTGGGCTCGCTGCTGGTCCACCAGTTTGCTTGCCACACTACCTTGTTATGGGTGATGCGATCGCCGCCATTGGCATGATCCCCCTGCGGCCAGCTCGGATAGGCCTTGTAGGCCGCCGGATTGACGTTCTGGCTGCTGCAGCTGGTACCCGGATTCTCGCCGCCACCCGAGCCCAGCACGGCCTCCGGCAGGGTCGGGAACTCGGCCTTGAGACCAATGGTCTGGCTGCCGCTGATGATGCGCATACCGCTCAGCACGCCAGCGGCGGGCAGGTAGTAGGTCATGGCGACTTCAATCTCGGCCCCCGGCGCCAGAGTCTGCCAGCCCGGCAGGTTCATGGCGACCTTGTGGAAGTCCTTCTCGTTGGCAATGCCTTCCGAGTTGTCGTTGCCACCGCTCTCCACCACTTTCAGGCCCATGCCACTCTGATCCGTGATGGTATCAGAGGTGGAGGTGGGCACCAGAAACTCGATGCGCGCGCCGCCCGGAATGGTTTGGGTCGACTTGTTGATCAGCTTGAGTTTCGGATTGATCGGGTAGTTGGAGTCTCCTTCCTTGAAGCCGGAAAGGCTGACCTGGATGTCGAGCTGGGCGCTCGGCGCGACCAGATCGTTTTGCTTGGTGTTGTACGGAGTTGCCTTGGCAAACTTCTCGTAAGCCAGAGTAGTCAGGGTGCTGCCCATGCCGTACTCGTTCTTGGCCGGATCGAAGGCGTAATCACCCGCCATCTCCCAGAACATCACGCCACCCAGACCGCGCTTGATGATGTAGTCCAGCTTGTGGCCCATGGACTCTTCATCTTCGGTTGAGAGGAACACCTTCTTCTCTTCATTCCACAGCCAGGGCACGTGGGCCTTGTCATCGTAGTAACGCACATACTTGCCCTGCATCACGTGAGCTGGATTGTTGGGATCCAGACCCCAGGCAGTGCCATAACTTGGCAATGTGGTGATGCCGAGGCTGGCCGCATTCTCCAGGTTTTTGGCATGCCACATGGGCACGGCGCCACCGCCGATCTCTTTGCCATTCTTGTCGAGATCATGCCAGATGTTGTCGATGCCGACCGCACCGTTGCCACACGGAATGGTGCTGCCACCGGTGCCCGGCTGGCACTCGTTCTGGCTCGGCAGGGCTGCCTTGCCACCCAGCCCGTGGGTACCGCCGCTCACCCCCTGCCAACCGCGGGTGTAATAGGGCACGCCAACGTTGATCTTGCCAGCCGCCAGCGCACCGCGGAAGTAGTGGGCAGACCAGGCGGCGTTGAGGTAACCGATACCGCCAAACTGGGTCTGGGTATAGACGCCCCAATGGGAGAGCTCGGGGTCGGCATTGTTGTCGAACAGGGCCGCGTTGTGACCGACAAAGTGGTTCCAGGCACCGTGGAAGTCATAGGTCATCAGGTTGACGTAGTCGAGGTACTGGGTGACCTGGAAGTTCTCCATCCCGCGCAGCAGATAGGCCGAGGCCGGTGAGGCGATGGTCAGCATATACTTGCGGCCATCTTCGTTACCGGCGTTGTCGAGCCGCGCCCGCAAGGTCTTCATCAGCACCTCGTAGTTGGCAAACAGCTTGGCCCGGCACTGGTTGGAGAGCGGGAAGTCGTTGGGGTTGCCCGCATCCTTCATCGAGGTGGGGTATTCGTAGTCGATATCGACCCCATCAAAGCCGTACTGGCGGATAAAACTCACCGCCGAGTCAGCCAGGGTGTTGATACCGGCAGTATTGACCGAGCAGTCACCCTTGGTAGTGGCGGTGTAGAAGCCGCGGGTATCGGCCCAGCCCCCGACCGAAATGAGGGTCTTCACGTCCGGATACTGCTTCTTGTACTTCGACAGCAGGTTGAAGTGGCCCTTGTAGGCGAATTCAGGATCCATCTCGGCACCCGGCACGCCATCCCAGGTCATCTTGGTGGCTGCATCGTCCACCTTGATGGTGTGGCTCTGCTCATCCACCGCCGCGAAGGCGTAGTTGATGTGGGTGATCTTGTTCCAGGGGATGTCGCTCACCAGATAGGCGGGCAGGCCGTTCTTGCCGGTGCGCCAGGAGGTGAA
>NZ_JAAKNE010000062.1:0-23657 GCF_049170755.1 Aeromonas sp. 604176 | reverse complement strand
CTCGTCCGGGCTGGTGACCCGCAGCGGACGCTGGGTCGGTTTGCCCCAATCCAGATAGACGGCATCGGCATCGGTCAAGATCAGCAGGGCGTCGGCCTTGATCTGCTTGGCCAGATAGGCGGCAGACATGTCCTTATCGATGACGGCTTCGATACCGGTCAGGCTCTGGCCATCCCAGGTCACAGGGATGCCGCCACCACCGGTACAGATGATGAGGTGGCCTTGGGCAATCAGGGTTTCGATGGCGTCGCCTTCGACTATGCGCTGGGGCAGCGGGGACGGCACTACGCGGCGGAAGAACTTGCCGTCAGCCTTGACCACCCAGTGCTTCTCTTCTGCCAGGGTGCGGGCTTCAGCCTCTTCATAGACGGGGCCGATAAATTTGGTCGGGTTGGCGAATGCCGGATCCTTGGGATCGACCTGCACCTGAGTCAGCAGCGCGGTGACGTTGCGGCTCGGCATCAGGTTTTTCAGCTCCTGGATCAGCATGTAGCCGATCATGCCCTGGGACTCGGCACCCAGCACATCCAGCGGATAGGGGGATACCTTGGTGTAGGCGCTGTTTTGCAGGGCCAGCAGGCCGACTTGCGGGCCGTTGCCATGCACCAGCACCACGCTGTACTCCTGAGCGATCAGGGCGATGGTCTTGGCGGCAGTTGCGATGTTCTTGCGCTGGATATCCGCTTCCAGTGGCTCACCACGACGGAGCAGTGCATTGCCACCCAGAGCGACGACGACAGTTGGTTTTTTCATAGTGGTTAATCTCGAGTTTGGTTCTGTGTGGCGCCAGCTTCTGCCGGCGCCACGCCGTCTCATCAGATGCTGTCGCGTTCCATCGGGCAGCTCATGCAGCGGGCGCCGCCGCGGCCACGGCCCAGTTCATCACCCGGGATGGAGAGAACTGTGATGCCGGCTTTGTCATACTTCTCGTTGGTGTAGGTATTGCGCTCGTAACCCACCACCACGCCGGGACGTACGGTCAGTACGTTGTTGGCGTCGTTCCACTGCTCGCGTTCGGCTTCGAAGCTGTCACCGCCAGTGGTGATGATCTTCAGCTGATCCACGCCCAGTGCTTTCTCGATAGCGGTGACGAAGTAACCCTCTTCCTTGATGTTCATGCCGGTGGCGCCGCCCGGAGTCAGACTCCAGCACTGCACGTCCTTGCGAATCACTTCCGGATAGACGGAGAAGGTATCGACATCCATATGGGTCATGACAGTATCCAGGTGCATGCAGCTGCGGTGTTTCGGCAGCTCCATGGCGATGACCTGCTTGGCCTGACCGTGTTTGAACAGGCTGCGGGCCAGGTGCTCGACACCTTGCGGGGTGGTGCGCTCGGACATGCCGATCAGCACGGCGCCACGGCCGATAACCAGTACGTCGCCACCCTCGATGGTGGAGTTGTCGTAGTCGCGATCTTCATCACCGAAGTACTTGATGAAGTCCTGACCGGCAAACATCGGGTGCCAGCGATAGATGGCCTTCACATGATTGGTTTCGCGGCGACGAGCCGGCTTGGCCATCGGGTTGATGGAAACGCCGCCATAAACCCAGCAGGAGGTGTCACGAGTGAAGAGGTGGTTGGGCAGCGGCTCGATGATAAAATCGGTCGGAGCGTGCATGCCCACTACCATGTTGACACCGCTGTAGGGCATCTCGGAGTAAGTCAGGCCGCCGGAGAGAATGCGGGCCAGTTCGCGGTGCGGCATGTCAGCCAGGAAGCAGCGCACGTCGTTGGCAAAAGAAGAGCCGAGGCGGTAGTCGGAGACCTGATGTTGCAACAGCCAGGTTTTGGCTTCCGGCACATCAAGTGTTTCAGCCAGCAGATT
This sequence comes from Aeromonas sp. 604176, assembly GCF_049170755.1. NCBI lineage: Bacteria > Pseudomonadati > Pseudomonadota > Gammaproteobacteria > Aeromonadales > Aeromonadaceae > Aeromonas > Aeromonas sp. 604176. Next base: position 21,828 of record NZ_JAAKNE010000062.1, on the reverse strand, counting down.
GGTCAGCAGGAAAACTTCGACATTCTGATCGCGCAGTACCTGAGCGAATTTGTCGTGCTCCTGACCGGCGCGTTCAACAGACAGGACGTCATCGAACAGCAGATCCTGGCAGTTGGAAGGAGTCAGACGCTTCAGACTGAGGTTGGGGCGGTGCAACATGACACGGCGCAATTGGCCAACTTCAGAACCTACATAAAATTTGCTCATGATTATATTCCGTCTAGCAGTGGTCCCTGCGAGTGATTGAATAGATTCCTTCTATTCATGCTCGTGGCTAAGGCGGGATATTCTTTATGTAGGGTAATCGGCTTATGTTCTATCCTGCCCTTGCCTTTCGAGACCGAGGTTAGCCCTGCTAATCACGACAAACTTAGACATTGATCACATTCACTTTGAACTGAATATATTCACCTTTCAATCTATGACTCCAGTAGCAATTTACGCATTTTCCTCCCAGCAAACCCTGAATCTTCATGCAAAACCACCCCGATATATTTCAGGTTGATTCAACTTTTATTCATGCCAACTCACTGGAAAGATTAAAAGAAAAAACAAAAAAACATTAAAAAACAATGAAATGGGCGACAACTAAAATAATATCTGAATATTACTACCTGTGTATTGAATACATCGCCGTAACGAGAGGAACGCGGGAGAAATAAATACTCACATCGACCACATTCACTGCATAAATCTTTTCTTGTTCCAGATCATGGCATTGATGCCAACCCCATCAGGCCCAGCCTCATAAGTCACCACCTCTTTTTGCGGTTCAACTTAATATGCACAAAGTCCGCATCAAGGTGGGCAGCCATCCTCGTCGGTCACCACAACGCCTTTTGATACTTTTTTCATTAATTGAATTTATTCACCTCACCTTGCGCTGGCGCCAACCTCGACTTAACTCAGAAAGTGATCCGGATCACACAGGAATGGCACTACCAAGGAGTTGTTATGAAGATGAAACCCATGCTGTTGCTCGCGACTTTGCTGCTCTCTGCGCTCCCCACCCTCAGTCAGGCTGAAGGAGCCCCTGCCATACCCATGGTGGTATGCCATGTCGACAAGACCCCCCAGATGCTGGTGCCCGACTATGTCTGCCGCTGGCATGGCGGCAGTGTTCACTATTAACCTGCAGAACGAGAGGAGCATCACTCCTCTCGCCTTGTGATGAGCCAACCCCCTCCTATACTGAAATCAACGGTTTTCTCATGGATAGGGGAACGTCATGATCTTGTTGGTCGGTGGGGAGAAGGGTGGCAGTGGCAAGAGCTGCCTGGCGCAAAATCTGGCGGTCTACCTCAGATCCCAATTTCAGGGAGAGGTGTTACTGGTCGACTGCGACCCGCAACGCACTACCTCGGACTGGATTCAGGAACGCAATGACAACCCGGATCTGCCACAAATCAACTGCGTTCAGCTCTATGGCAATATTCGCAACGATCTGCTTAGCCTGAAAAATCGCTATGACTACGTCATCGTCGATTGCGGCGGGCAAGACAACCGGGCACTGCGCTCCACCATGGCTGTCGCCACCCACGCCCTGATCCCCTTGCGCCCGAAACGCCGCGACCTCAAGACCCTACCCCACATGGAAGATCTGATCACCACCTGCAAGATGGTCAATCCGACCCTCAATGCAGCCGTTGTATTGACCCAATGTCCATCTTTGCCCAATCAGGTAAAGCGGATTCTCGAGGCCAAAGAGGTATGTGCCTCGTTCGGAGTCGACGTACTGAATTCCATCACCTATGGCCGCAACGTCTACGACGATAGTGAGGAAAAGGGATTATCGGTGATGGAGATAGAACCGGATGGCAAATCTGCCGAAGAGATCCGGGCCATCGCCAAAGAGTTCCTGAAAGTGGGGGTATGAGATGGGCTTGGCGGACCTGAAGAAAAAGCATCAGCTGCATCACCAGAAGAAGTTCACTGTCGATGAATTTATCGAAGATGCTGAGTTCTACGCCAAGGGTAAACCCAAGGTTGTCAGCCTTGAGTTGAGTCTGCATAGGGATGAAGCCTTGTCGGCACTGGCCTTTATCGAGAGTGGTGAGCATCTGAAGCCCAGCTTTAAAAAAGCGACCTTCTCCATGAGTACAGTGGCCATCGATGAGCTGGGTAATCTGACCCAACAAGACGGCATGAACAAGTCCCTGCTACTGCGCCTCTTTACCCACTACTTCTCTTCGCTCACCCCTGAAGAGCGCCAGACCATCTATGAGCGCCTCAACCAGCACCTATAAATACCCCATTCACTGCTCTTTTCCTGCCGTCACACCCACATTGGGTGATCACCATCAGAGCACAGAATCTGTTTCCAAAGTAACCAAAATCCCGTGTAAGAGATCTGCCATTACACATGTAAGTAAACAGCCTAAAAGATCCTCGAGATAATCGGAAAATAGGATCTTAAAACGTGAAGGCGATTAACTTAAGTAGCTGTTTATAAATGAATAAATCGAAGATCACCACTTTCGAAACAGCTAATAGAAAAAACGTTTTCCATTCTGACGTTGTAGCCGGTTAGAAAATCCTTATAGTTACTCATGCACGGACGCAATGAAGTCGGTCAGGAAGACTGGCTGCCAGGGTTGGGCAAATGGACTCACCACAGGATGTGGTAAAGGACACCTCCCGGGACGGAGAAAGTGCGACGGGACAGGATGACTCGTCAGGCCAAGATGGCTAAAGGACACCCCAAAGGATTGGGAAGGGGAAACCTAAAGGAAGAGGTAAACAGTCAGGGATTGCAGGGAGCAACTTCGTTCAAGGATCTGAGCGATACGACTACCGGGGGCGACGCAAGTCGCCCCCATCTTTTTATCTGCATTTCACCGTCCCCTTGCTTGGCTCTCAATTGCTTGCCTCAGCGCAGAGACTTCTTACCAGAACCTTTCCGACCCGCTGCTTAAGCAAAAATACATATGAAAAGGGCGCCACGATGGCGCCCTTTTCTGTTTTCTAATCGGCAAACAAGCTTATATCACGCGAGAGAACTGTTGCTGGCGCGCCTTGTTGCGCAAGTACACGTCGAAACACATGCAGATATTGCGGATCAGCAGCTGCCCCGTGGAGGAGACCTCCAGACCATCCTCCGTCATACGCACCAATCCATCGTTGATGAAGGTCTGCAGCAGCTTGAGATCGTCGGCAAAATACTCTCTGAAATTGAGACCGTGCGCCTGCTCGACAGACGCAAAGTTCAGACGGAAATCACAGATAAGCCGCTTGATCACCTCACGGCGGATCAGGTCATCCTGATTGAGCGAGCAGCCTTTCCACTGGGCATGACCCAGCTCTGCAACCTGTGCGTAATATGCCTTGAGCTCTTTCTGGTTCTGGGAATAGGCATCACCGATCATGCTGATGGAGGAGACACCCAGCCCCAGCAGATCGCAATCACCTTGAGTGGTATAACCCTGGAAGTTGCGGTGCAGCTTGCCCTCGCGCTGCGCCACTGCCAGCTCGTCATCGGGTTTGGCAAAATGGTCCATGCCGATGAACTGGTAACCCTGGCCAGTGAGGAAGGCAATGGTGTCCTGCAGCATGGCCAGCTTCTCCTGCGGCGCAGGCATATCAACCTCTTTCAACTTGCGCTGGGCAGCAAAGCGACTCGGCAGATGGGCATAGTTGAAGATGGAGAGGCGCGCCGGATCCGTCTTGAGCACCTCTTCCAGCGTATGGTGGAAGCTGACACGATCCTGATGCGGCAGGCCATAGATAAGGTCTAGGTTGGTCGAGCGGAAGCCTAGTTCACGGGCCCGTTCCAACATGGCTTTAATAAAGTCGTTGTCCTGCTCGCGGTTGACTGCGACCTGTACATCCTTGTTGAAGTCCTGCACCCCAAGGCTGATGCGGTTGAAGCCGACATCTCGCAACACATCCAGCATGGTAATGGCAATCTCGCGCGGATCGACCTCGATGCTGAACTCCCCCTCTTCGGCGAAATGGAAGTGCTCACGCAGCATGGCCATCAGACGGCGCGTTTGCGCTTCATCCAGATAGGTGGGTGTACCGCCACCCCAGTGCAGCTGGGTGACCAGACGATGCTTGAAGAACGGGGCTTGCGCCTTGATCTCCTGCTCCAGGTAGTCGAGGTACTCGTCAGCCTTGTGCTGATGACGGGTAATGACCTTGTTGCAGCCGCAGTAGTAGCAGAGCTTGTGACAGAAAGGGATATGCACGTAGAGCGACAGATTGCGCTCGGGATACTGGCCAGCAGCGTGGACAAAATCCGGATAGCCGAAGCTCTCGTTGAACTCCAGCGCAGTGGGATAAGAGGTGTATCGCGGGCCACTGTAGTTATATTTTTCGATCAGGGCCTGATCCCACACAATCTGTTCTGCTTGCACGCTCGCTTCCTCTCTTGTTGTTATTGTTGGCTCACCGACCTAACTGAAAATCCTTCAGCTGGGCCACATCCTTGAGGATCTGAGCCTCCAGCTCGGCCTCGTAGCCGCTGCGTTCGAGATCCATCTTCATCACTTCATTGCGCTTGAGGGCACGTCTGGCCTCATGAGTCGGCATATCTTTCACCTTCTCATACAGCCCGTACAGACCCGGGAACTCGGCAACAAACGCCCGTCCCCCCTTGATCTGCAACGCATCCAGCAGATTGGTCAGCCGAATGGCGCCTTCGGAGTAATCACACTGCCCCTCCTGCACCGCATGAGCAATGACCCGCACGCTCTCCAAAATTCGTTCATTGCGAGCGGTAATCGCCTGCCACTGCATCGCTTGCTGTCGTCTCAGCCTGGCCAGCAGCATGCCTGCATAGATGGCCAATCCTGACAAAATCAGGCCGCCCAACAGGGCGGCCAGCATCCATCCACTCATCACTTTTTCTTCGGCTCAGGCTTGGGTTCCGGCTTGAAATCGACCTGGTTGAAACGGTCCCACAACTCCTCTTCGGAGGCTGGTTTCTGCTCGTCGAACTCGGCGTCATCGCCATCATCAAACGGCAGCTCGTCATCTTCATCATCGTCGTTGTCGATGATGCCCAGCTCATCCATCAGGTCCTGATAACGGTCGACACGCTGATCAACCCAGGCCTGCTCGGCCGCTTCCAGGGTTTCACCGGCATCAAGACGATCCAGCAGATCATTCAAGCGGTCATCGTTTTCGATGGACGCCAGCTCCTGCTTGGGCGTCATCACCAGCGTCTTCTCTTTCACCGCCTTGGGGGCTGTCGGCTTCTTCTGTTTGTCATCCACCACCAGTACCACCGGCTTGCGGGAACCGATACGCGGATCTTTGGACTGGCTGTTGCCAGACTTGCTCTTCGGCTGTTCAACTTGCTGACGAGAACCAGCCTTCAGGCCCTTGCGCTTGGCAGCCCGTTTACGCTCACGGCCTTCCTGAGCACTGACATCAGATTCTTTGCGCTTGCCAGTAGGCTTGCGAGTGGGTTGTTTGGCAGACATGAATGGCTAACTCCGAAAATAACTGGTTTGACCCGTACCCGGGATGATCTAACCCGGTGGGATACGATGCGAGGAACAGTAAGGCTGGAACAAGAGCAGGATCCCGCACCAATCAGGCCCAATCAGGCCACTGAACACCGCAGGATCGGTATCCTCTGGGCATGTTGCTGGTATTTTGACACAGAATGGCTAATCGGGTTAATGACCCAAAAGAAAAAAGGCAGCCGAAGCTGCCTTGATATGTTCATGCGTGCGCCATCCTGAATGGCAAAACAGTCTGTTTCGTCCTCTCCATGACAACTTGTCGCCGCATCATATCGTTGTGTGGTCATCCTGACCTTATATTGGTCGTTCCTGAATGTGCGTGTGCCTGTTTGACCCGTCTCGACCGCATCCTGCCATCGTGCCGGGGAGTCTGCATCCCGCAACCCCATCCCGCTCCGGAGATGGTCACCATCCTGATCCTTCAATCCTTTGCCAGCTCATCCGAGCCCATGGCATCCCGCCACGCCAGCCATCCTCTGCTCACAACACCCTGTCGTGAAACCGTCACCCAATCCGTGGGTGAATCCATTAAGCCTACTGTACCAACTCTATAAAGCGGCTCAATCCACTCAAAACATTCTCAACATGTCGAAAAATATCAATATTTACATAATTCACTGATAAATAATGATTATTTAATATTTTATGCAATTTTATGAGCCTTGGCCTGCCTTGAGAATGGGAGATCTCTTACAGAACGGGGGGATTAAACCGAGAATTATCTGAAAGCCATAAAAACAACAGGGAGCCCAGGCTCCCCGTTTCAACTCAAATCGACCGTATCGACTATATCAGTGCAGACCCGCCACATATTTGGAGAGGGCTTCGATATCCTGATCAGTCAGTTTCTTGGCAACATCCCGCATCATGCCATTCGGATCGTTGTCACGCGTCCCGGCACGGAATGCGGTGAGCTGAGCCTTGATATAGGCAGGATGCTGGCCGGACAGGTTGGGATACTTCGCCTGTTCGACACCCGAGCCACGAGGACCATGGCAAGCCGTACAAGCTGCCAGACCGCGACTCATGTCACCACCCATATAGAGAGCCTTGCCCGCTTCGACCACGTCGTCAGGGACAGCGATAGGGGTAACCTTCAGGCTGGAGAAATAAGCCGCCAGGTCATCCATGTCCTGTTCCGACAAAGGTAACGCCATCGGCCCCATCACTGGCGCAACCCGGCCAATTTGACCAGAAGCGGCAGCCTTCAGTTCAACTAACTGCTTTTTGATATATGATGCGTGCTGACCAGCAATTTTGGGGTACATATCAACCAGGCTGTTTCCGTCCGGTCCATGACAAGCCGCACAAACGGCAGCCTTGGTCTGTCCCGCAGCGGCATCGCCCTTGGCTTGTGCCATCCCCGTTACGCCAACCATCAGAGCAAGAGTAATGACTAGGTTCTTCATGGCGTTCCAACTTTTCGTTATTAGGCTTCCAGATCCCATGCCGCTGAAGGCATGTTAAAATAAACGCGTTTAAGCGACGCTATTTTACACCATTTTACAAAAAAGTAACTCTATAACCCTCTATCTCCATGGGGAATTTACGTTGGAAACACAAACTCTGAATTTCAATAAGGTGCATTTTGTGACCAGCGCACCCGACATCCGTCACCTGCCAAATGATGGGGGTGTCGAGATCGCGTTTGCCGGCCGTTCCAACGCCGGTAAGTCATCTGCATTGAACACCTTAACCAAACACAAGAACCTGGCGCGCACCAGTAAGACACCCGGTCGTACCCAGCTGATCAACCTGTTTGAGCTGGAACCGGGCAAGCGTCTGGTCGACTTGCCGGGTTATGGTTATGCGCAAGTTCCGCTGGAAATGAAGCTCAAGTGGCAAAAGTCACTGGCAGAGTATCTGCAGCGCCGTGAGTCATTGAAAGGTCTGGTGATCCTGATGGACATCCGCCACCCGCTCAAAGATACCGACATGAACATGCTGGAGTGGAGCTCACACCGTCAGCTGCCCGTCATGCTGCTGCTGACCAAGGCTGACAAATTGAGCCCCGGCCCGCGCAACAACCAGGTGATCAAGGTGCGCCAGGCCGTTGCCAACCTCGGTTCCCAGATCCAGGTCGAAGCGTTCTCCTCCCTCACCAATATCGGTGTGGAGAAGCTGGCGCAAACCCTGACCGAATGGTACGTCAGTGGTGACGATACCGACCTGCTGGACGCTGACGAACAGCAACCTGCCGAGGAGTAATCTACTCCTCGCTCTCCTTGCAATTGGCGGAGCACTCCTCCGCTGATTGAAAGGGTTTCAGATTACTGCTTTCACCTGCCTCACGACAAATACCCCTCATTCGCCTCCCCTGCTATATCCAATACCGCTTAAAGTTCATATAGATAAGCAGTTAATTCACGAGAGGAATTAACCTCTAAAGACGTTGAGAGCGTTTTCAAATTCGTTCTTTCAAAACGAACAAGAATCACAAAAAGAGACAAAAATGAAATTTAATTACAAAACCTAACCGAAAGGGATAAAAATGAGGCCGGACGACAGTGATGCCATCCAGCCTGAAATAATAAGTTCAAAAAATTGGGAAGAAGCTGAATCTTGAGTACCAGACGACAGGTATTCCTCAAGAAGCAGCCTCATTCTATCAAATGCATCGCCAATTTAAAGCATTTACTCTAAATGATGCGCATAAAAAAACACCCCGACGAGAACCTCATCGGGGCAGCTATTCAGCCACATTCAATTACGTGAAATAAAAGGTCTGAAAGATAGAACATCTTACCTCTGTACCCTACGCAGACAACTGTACAGCAAAGCAGCAGAAAGTGAAAGTAATTTATGTAATTTAGTTTCACAACTTACAGATTAAGAAAAAATCTTTTATTTTCATATAGATAAAAAAATCCCCAGTACGAATACCGGGGAGTTATAAAGGTGACTAGCTAGCACTTCCTCAACTATCTAGTTAGTCAGCGCCATTTCAAAGTAGTTCCGCTACAAAACAAAAAAACTTTAAAAAATCAGAGGTAGATAGCGCCATCCTCAGCAAACTCTTGTTCTTCAATGAGTTTTTCAGCCATGTCTTCAATATCAAAACGTACACTTTCGAAGGCTCTGACGATGTCATCCTCTCTCGTCAGCGCCAGACCTGTCATTCTCTCCAGTCGCCGATGGCTGATGTAACAATCTATCAGCGCCCCCATCTGCTGGGCAGGAAAACGCACCCGCTGTTCGTCAGCCTGCCACTCCATCAGGTCGGGAAACAGAATACCCTGGTTCATATCACCCCCAAGTTACGCTTCAACTCTCTCAATACCTGTTTAGTCCCGGGACGAATTCCGCGCCACACGGTAAACGCTTCGGCGGCCTGTTCCACCAGCATGCCGAGTCCATCCATGGTTTGACGAGCCCCATGCTGTTTGGCCCAACTGATAAAAGCCGTATCCGAGGCGCCATACATCATGTCGTAGATGGCAATATCAGTGTGGATCAGGGCTGGGGCCAACGGCGGCAGCTCTCCTTGCAGGCTGGCGGAGGTAGAGTTGATGACGAGATCGAATGGCCCTGCCAACTGCTCATAGGTCTGAGCAGTCACAGGCCCCAGATCGTGGAATTCGGCAGCCAACTGTTGCGCTTTTGTGTGGGTACGGTTGGCGATCACCAGCTCGCTCGGCAACTCAGCCAGCAGCGGCGCCAATGCACCGCGAGCAGCGCCACCGGCACCCAGCAGCAGGATCCGGCTATCCGCCAGCGTCACACCATGGGACTTGAGATCGGCGACCAATCCGGCGCCATCGGTATTATCCCCCAGCAACACGCCATCATTGGTCAGCTTGATGGTATTGACCGCGCCCGCCCGCTTGGCCCTTGGGCTCAACCGATCAACCAGCGCGAATGCCTGCTCCTTGAACGGCACTGTGACGTTGCAGCCCTTGCCCCCTTGGTCAAAGAAGGTGCACAGGGCTTGGGCAAACTCGTCGACGGCGGGTTCAGCCAGCCCATACTCCAGCTCTTGCTGGGTTTGTCTGGCAAACAGGGTGTGAATGAAGGGGGACTTGCTGTGGCGCACCGGGTGGCCAAAAACCAGATAACGATCCATCAAAGAGTTCCATCAGAGGGCAATATTCCGATTTAACGGGTTTTCACTCTCGGGAACAAGCCGAATAACGGCCAGTAAAAAGGGACCATCATGGTCCCTCGGGTCACAGCCACTCTCGCGGCGTGAGGTAATCGGTGTAGAGCAAGGCTTCAGGAGTGCCCGCCTCCGGCTGCCAGTCATACTCCCAACGTGCCAGCGGTGGCATCGACATCAGGATCGACTCGGTACGTCCGCCGGTCTGCAGCCCGAACAGGGTGCCACGGTCATACACCAGATTGAACTCCACATAACGACCGCGACGATAGAGCTGGAACTCCCGCTCCCGCTCGCCATAGGGCAGTGCCTTGCGTCGTTCAATGATCGGCAGGTAGGCATCGAGATAACCTCGACCTACCGCCTGCATAAAGGCAAAGCAGTCGGCAAAAGGCCAGCGATTCAGATCGTCGAAGAAGAGACCGCCCACCCCTCGCGTCTCGTTGCGGTGCTTGAGGAAGAAGTAGCGATCGCACCAGGATTTGAACTCTGGGTAGATCTCATCACCAAAGGGCTGGCAGAGATCATGGGAGACCTGATGCCAGTGCTGCACATCCTCGGCAAACGGGTAGAAGGGCGTCAAATCGAAGCCACCGCCAAACCACCAAATGGGCTCTTCCCCCTCTTTCTCGGCGATGAAGAAACGGACGTTGGCGTGGCTGGTAGGCACATAGGGGTTGTGCGGATGGATCACCAGCGACACGCCCATAGCCTCAAACTTGCGACCGGCCAACTCTGGCCGATGTGCTGTAGCAGAGGCAGGCATGGCATCGCCATAGACATGGGAGAAGTTGACGCCCCCCTGCTCGATCACCGCGCCGTGGCGCAGCACGCGGGTGCGTCCGCCACCACCGCCTTCACGGCTCCAGGCATCTTCCACAAAGTGTCCACTGCCATCGGCCTGCTCCAGACCACGGCAGATCTCGTCCTGCAACTGCAACAGGAAGGCCTTGACCTGGGCCACATCCGGTTTGCTCATCTTGTCTCCAGTCAGGCAGGATCGTGAACGCCCTGTCCATTTTTATAGTTAAATCAATCCGATGAGCTCACCGCTCAGCGGATTGATAGCAAATCATGACGTATCCGCCTGCTCAGGAGGGGCGAATAATGGCGCCGGTTCGGGCGTCCTTGATCTCGGATGGGTTAGCTTGACCACCCACTTCACCGGGCAGGATATAGGCTAACTTGCTTGCCAGCCGCTCACCGATATCGGCCACCCGACGGGCAGGCTCCTCACCGGTCAGGTTGGCGCTGGTAGAGACCAGCGGCTTGCCAAAGGCGCGACACAGCGCCTGCACCTGAGGATGAGCCGTCACGCGTACCGCGATGGTCTCGAACTGCCCGGTCAGCCAGGCCGGCGTCGTTGCACGGGCAGGCATGATCCAGGTAAAAGGACCAGGCCAGCTGGCTTCAACCAGAGCCAGTTGCTCACCGCTAAGCTGACTCAGATCGATGTAATCCTGCAATTGCGCCACGTCGGCAGCAATCAGGATCAACCCTTTCTCTACCGGACGCTGTTTGATGGCCAGCAGTCGCTGCACCGCCACTTCGGAGTCGGGATCACAACCCAGACCAAACACAGCCTCGGTCGCATAGGCAATCACCCCTTCCTGCTGGAGGGCGGCAACCGCCTGTTCAAATTCATTTGGCATAGGAAAAATGCGGCAGCCTGGCTGCCGCCTCGTCACTTAGTAGCAAGTTGAATCCGTATGGCGGCGACCATGGCAAAGTGACGTGTTGCTGTTGCACAGGAAAAATACGACACATCCGGATCGCCACCCGTTCACTTACTTGAGTTGAGCCTGCAGGGCGGCATCCTTGGCCATCACCTCTTCGGCATTCTTCTGGCGTTCGGCCCGAACCTTGGCCGCCAGTTCATCATCGGCTACTGCCAGCATCTGGGCTGCCAGATAACCTGCGTTCTTGGCACCGGCTTTGCCGATCGCCACGGTCGCTACCGGTACACCACCCGGCATCTGCACGGTGGAGAGCAGCGCATCCAGCCCCTTGAGCGGGCCACCATCGATGGGCACCCCGATCACAGGACGAGTCGTGATGCCGGCTACGGCACCCGCCAGATGCGCAGCCAGACCGGCAGCACAGATAAAGACCTTGCAGCCACGGGCCTCGGCATCGGTCACATACTGATGAGTCGCAGCCGGCGTGCGGTGCGCGGAGGTGACTTTGACTTCCACTGCGATATCAAATGACTTGAGCACCTCAAGGGTGGTCTGCATCACGGGGAAATCAGAATCAGAGCCCATCAATACGGCAACAAAGGGTTTATTCATGGTGGGAATTTCCTTACTCCAAGTGGGGGGTTGAAGTTCACCGAAAACGTTTCAATCCGGTTGCGGCGGCGGGATTATACCTGCTCACTTTGGTGGCCGCATTTCTTTTGCGGACAGACCCAACGCAGAGTTCCCCTCACTTTTTTCTCAACCATGATGCCCCAACCACACGCGGGGCAAGGCATGGGGATCGGCTTGTCGTTCACCACATATTTGCAATGGGGATAGCCATCACAGGAGTAAAACTGCTTGCCGTAGCGGGAGGTGCGGCTCACCAGATGACCCTTGCCGCACTCGGGGCAGAGGATCTGGGTATCATCGCTCTCCTGAAGGGATTCGATGTGCTGACAGGCCGGATACTGGGTACAACCGACAAACATACCGTAACGCCCCTTCTTGATCGCCAGCGGCTCTCCGCAATCGGGACAGGCAGAGCCTTCGAGCACCTTTTCGATGTCGCGGCCGGATGACGTCAGGGAGCGTATGTAATCACAGGCAGGATAGGCAAAACAGCCAAGAAAAGGGCCATGTTTGCCCTGGCGGATCACCAGCTCGGCCCCACACTGCGGGCACGGCTCGCGCTCGAAGGCATGTTCGTGGGCTGAAAAGAGGTGATGATCGATTTTTGACATGGGCCGCGCCTTGAAATCCAGATGGCCTGAATTCTACCAGCGCGGCACTGGACTGTCAGTGAATGACGCCGTCTGACTCATCAAACACCAGCTCTTCCATCTGCTGGTAGGCATTTTCACTACCCGGTACGTTGAACAGCACCATCATGACGACCCACTTCAGGTCATCCAGCTCGATATCCGGCTTGTCCAGCTCGAGCAGGCGCTCGATACAGATCTCACGGGTTTCGGCATTCAGCACCTGGGCCTGTTCCAGAAAGAGCAGGAAGCCGCGGCACTCGGTGCTGAGGCGTGCCAGCTCTTGCGGAGCATAGATACGCATTGAGCCTTGCGCGCTGGCGGTGACATAGACCTCCCGCTCGCTATCGTGCAGATTGGCCAGTCGCTCCAGCCAGTCGAGCGCCTTGTCGATCTCTTCTTTATCGAAACCGGCCCGGCTCAACTCGTCGGTGAGCTCATCCTGCTCGACCATCACATCTGCATCGCTGTGGATGTAGGTCTCGAAAAGGTACATCAATACATCAAACATGATTCGCCCTCCTCGCTCTGACGTATCCACCGGCTACCGCCATCACTGCACCGGCCAGCTCCAGCTCTACCAACCTGCCCAATACCACTTCGACAGGAAGCTGGGCCCGCTCGGCAACGGTATCCACGCTCGTGGTCTCATAATCTACGTTATCCAACAAATCGGCATAAGGCAATTCGCTATTATGCGGTTGCTCAGATGATGTAACCGACGGATCTGGCCGTGCGACCCACTCTGGCAGCTCTTCCACTATATCGGCCGCACTCAGCACAAGTTTGGCCCCCTGCTGAATTAATCTGTTGCACCCTATCGCCTGGGCATTTTGCGGGGCGCCGGGTACCGCAAACACTTCGCGCCCCTGTTCAAGTGCATAGCGAGCGGTGATCAGCGAACCGCTCTGCTCGGTCGCCTCCACCACCAGAGTTCCCAGCGACAGACCACTGATAATACGGTTGCGACGAGGAAAATGCTCAGCCAGCGGTCCTTTATCCGGCGCCAGCTCGGAGATAAGCAAACCACCACTCTCCAGAATCTGGCCTGCCAGCCCCTGGTGGCGTTTGGGGTAGAGGCAATCCAGCCCGGAACCCAACACGGCAAGGGTGATACCACCACAAGCCAGCGCCTGCTGATGGCAAACACCATCGATACCAAGCGCAAGGCCCGAGGTGATGGCTAACCCGCATCCAACCAGCTCGCTACAGAGGCGGGAGGCATTATCTTTGCCTGCATAGGTAGGATGGCGTGTCCCCACCATTGCCAGCTGGGGTAGCGACAGCGTAGCAAGATCGCCACGACAGTAGAGCAACAGGGGGGCCGCGGGGATTTCCCGCAACAAGGGTGGATAAATCGGGTGATCTTGCGGAATAAGGAGATTGTCAGGCAAAGCGGTCCAAGCCAGGCTCTGCTCAACCACCGGCGAGGGCCAGCGCAGTTGTTTGATCTGCTCTGACGACAGCCCCATACCGTGCAGCTGTGTTTCATCGCTCTGAAACAGGGCATCAATCGAACCGCCGATCTGCTCCAGCAGCCGAACTGCGGTTACAGGGCCGATTCCGGTAACCGCATTGAGGGTTAACCAGAGCGCCAAGCGCTCATCGGGGTAATTCACGTCAGAAGTGAGTGACCTGATAACCCGAGCTCACCATGTCCTTGCTCTGCATGATGAGGCCATAACTCAGCTTGTCATACACCTTGAACAACATGACGCGGGCAATCGCTTCAGAGGGCAGTGGTGCCTTCTGGTTGCCACTACTGTAGAACACCTTGTCGTAGACAGAGGAGAACTCCTTGTATTTCACTGCACCATTCTTGGTGACCAGCGCAGCCCCCGGACGCCGAACATCGAGCACATCGCCCGCGGAGAGTTGATCCCGAGCGCCTTTGTTAATCAAGACCACATCAAACTTGCCCCCTCCCCTGGCTTTGCTCGGCAAGTCGATGATGTAGCCAGGGGCAATCGCCGGGGCAGCCTTGGGCATAAAAACCGCAGGCATGTTCTCCTGAGGGGGCAGCTCCATAATCTTGTCACCCTGCAATACTTCACGCTGGTTATGGGTGAGAGTCACTTCGGTCCGATCACCATCCAGCAGCGCTACCGCACGAACCACGCCTGCAAAGATGGCCTCCTGACCCAAAAGCTCACCTGTCTCGCGATCCTTGTAGACCACCCCGGGATGATAGATGCCATACATCTTGCCCGGTATCAGAGCTCCCTGCACATAGAGGGTGTCCCCCTCAAGCATTCCAATGTGCTTTTCGTCTGAACCCAGCAAATAGGGCAGCATTTTCTGCTGCTGACTGTCGGCCAAAATATGGTCCGTCTGCAAAAAGGGACCTATCTCGCTGAAGGGCAGAGTAGGGATAGGATTTGCCTTGCTCTCATAACGGGTTTTCGGGCCGAGACGGATGACCTGTTTGTCCCCCTGCATCGCTTTGCCCAGCCGGGGCTCACCATTGACCCAGCTCAGGTGCAGCACGTCCCCTGGGTAGATCCAGTGCGGATTGGCAATCTGTGGATTGATGTTCCAGAGCCGGGGCCACAGCCATGGCTCAGAGAGATATTTGCCGGAGATATCCCACAGGGTATCGCCTTTTTGCACTACATAGCTTTCGGGATAACCCGCTTTCAACCTCAGCTGATCGGCCAGAGCAGCTTGGCTCATGGTCACCAGCAGGCAGGTGAGGATGGTTTGCTTCAGATACATAACACTCCCTGTTACCTCTGCGCGCAAAGTGTTGCTGTTTTTTGTCGGCGTAAATGACTAGAATTACGCCAATATTGACTGCATTTATACGAAACTAAAGAAAAAACTATGGCCATTCTAGATGTATTGCGTTTTCCCGATGAGCGCCTGCGCACCGTTGCAGCCCCTGTCGAGACCTTTACACCCGAGTTACAACAGATTGTAGATGATATGTTCGAAACCATGTACGCGGAGGAAGGCATTGGCCTGGCCGCGACTCAGGTCGACATTCACCAGCGCATCATAGTGATCGATGTCTCTGAAAACCGTGAAGATCCTCTGGTATTGATCAATCCGGAGGTCATCGAGCAGTGCGGCAGCACCGGCATTGAAGAGGGTTGCCTCTCCGTGCCCGGCAGCCGTGCTCTGGTGCCTCGCGCTGAACAGATCAAAATCCGCGCTTTGGATCGCAACGGCAAGCCGTTCGAGCTGGAAGCCGACGATCTGCTCGCCATCTGCATCCAGCATGAGATGGATCATCTGGTCGGCAAGCTGTTTGTGGATTACTTGTCCCCGCTCAAGCGCCAGCGCATTCGCCAGAAGCTGGAAAAGATGGCCCGTGAAGATCGCAAAGTCCTCTGAGGATCTGCCCCATTGAATAAGCTGAAACTGATTTTTGCCGGTACTCCCGACTTCGCCGCCCGTCACCTGGCGGCGTTGTTGTCTTCCGACCACGAGGTCGTTGCCGTTTATACCCAGCCTGACAAGCCCGCTGGCCGTGGCCAGAAGCTCACCGCCAGCCCAGTCAAAGAGCTGGCACTGGCCCACAACCTGCCGGTTTACCAACCAGCCTCTCTGCGCAAGGAAGAGGCGCAAGCCGAGCTTGCTGCACTGGGTGCCGACCTGATGGTGGTGGTGGCCTATGGTCTGATCCTGCCCAAGGTGGTACTCGATACCCCGCGGCTGGGCTGCATCAACGTCCATGGCTCCCTGCTGCCCCGCTGGCGCGGTGCCGCACCGATCCAGCGCTCTATCTGGGCGGGCGATGCCGAAACCGGCGTCACCATCATGCAGATGGATGTGGGACTGGATACCGGCGCCATGATCCGCAAGGTAAGCTGCCCCATCGCCGCCGACGAGACCTCCGCCAGCCTCTATGACAAGCTGGCCGAGCTGGGCCCGCAGGCTCTGGTCGACACCATCAATGCCATGGCCGCCGGTGAAACCGCTGCCGAGGCGCAAGATGATGCGCTGGCCAACTACGCCGAAAAGCTTTCCAAGGAAGAGGCCCGCATCGACTGGTCGATGGAGGCTGTTGCCATCGAACGCTGCATCCGCTCGTTCAACCCCTGGCCCATCAGCTGGTTTGAAGTGGCTGACCAGACCGTCAAGGTATGGCAAGCCGCCGTCATTGACAGCGACCACAGCCAACCCGCCGGCACCCTGCTCAAGGCCGACAAGCAGGGGATCGATATCGCTACCGGCAAAGGGGTACTGCGCCTGCTGACCCTGCAACCGCCCGGCAAGAAGGCGATGTCCGTTTCGGATCTGCTCAACTCTCGCCGCGACTGGTTTGAACCCGGCACGCAATTGAATTGAACTGGATTGAATTGACACAAGCGGGGCCCAGGCCCCGACTTGCGCATCTAAGGTAACTCTATGAAAACACGTGCACAGGCCGCTCTCGTTATTCAACAGGTGCTGGATCAGGGTCAATCCCTCTCCGCTGTTCTGCCTGCTGCCCAGGAGAAGGTTGCACCTCGCGATCGCGCTCTCCTGCAAGAACTCTGCTACGGCACCCTGCGCTGGCTGCCCCGCCTCGATGCGGCAGTCAACGAGATGATGGACAAGCCGCTAAAAAACAAGAGCCGCATTTTCCACTACCTCATCCTGGTCGGTCTCTATCAGCTCATCTACACCCGCATTCCGGCTCACGCCGCGGTGGCCGAGACCGTCAACGCCGTCAAACTGCTCAAGGGCACCTCCCTGCGTGGCCTCATCAACGGCGTGCTGCGCAACTTCCAGCGCAGCGCCGAAGTCATTCTGCTGCGTATCGACCGCGTTCCCAGCATTCGCCTCGGTCATCCGGAGTGGCTCACCAAGCGCCTGCGTCAGGCCTATCACGATGAGTGGGAATTCATCATGGAGGCGAACAACCAGCGCCCCCCCATGTGGATCCGCAACAACAGCCAGCGCCAGAGCCGCGATGCCATGCTGGCTCGCATGGCCGAAGCCGGCATCAATGCCGTGGCCGGTGAAGAGGGCGAGGATTGCATCCTGCTGGAGCGTCCCTGCGATGTGACCAAGCTGCCCGGCTTCGAGGTCGGTGACTGCTCGGTACAGGATGGTGCCGCACAACAGGCCGCGGCACTGCTCGACCCACAACCGGGTGAGTGGGTACTGGATGCCTGCGCGGCACCCGGTGGCAAGACTGCCCACCTGCTGGAGCGTCAGCCCAAGCTGGCTGGCGTGGTCGCCGTCGATGCCGACGAAAACCGCCTCAAGCGAGTGCAGGAGAACCTGGACCGCATCGGCCTCACCGCCAAGGTGATCCATGGCGATGCCGCGGCACCGGAACAGTGGTGGCCGGAGGGTCAGTTCGACCGCATCCTGCTGGATGCCCCCTGCTCCGCCACCGGCGTCATCCGTCGCCATCCCGACATCAAGTGGTTGCGCCGTGATCAGGACATCCGCGAGCTGGCCGAGCTGCAGCGCCGTATTCTCAATGCCCTCTGGGGCAAGCTGAAAAGCGGTGGCACCCTGCTCTACGCTACCTGCTCCGTCCTGCCGGAAGAGAACCGCGAACAGATCCGTGCCTTCCTTGCCGCGACCAAAGATGCCAAATTGGTACCGCTGCACGAACATGACACCCCGGACTGCCCGGGCCGCCAGTTCCTGCCGGGTGAAGCCGAGATGGATGGCTTCTACTACGCCAAACTGGTCAAGCTCTGAGCCGGGCATGACAAACCTCATTCGGGAGAGCCGCCAGCTCCGTTCTGGCGCTCCCCTTTACTGCCTCAACGTGAGTAGACGTTCCCTATGAAAATCATCATTTTGGGAGCCGGCCAAGTCGGCGGCACCCTGGCCGAGAACCTGGCCGGGGAGAACAACGACATCACCATCGTCGACACCGACAGCGAGCGCCTGCGCGAACTGCAGGACAAGTTTGACCTGCGGGTAGTCAACGGGCACGGCGCCCACCCCAAGGTGCTGCGCGAAGCGGGGGCTCAGGATGCCGACATGCTGGTCGCCGTCACCAACAGTGACGAGACCAACATGATCGCCTGTCAGGTGGCCTACTCCCTGTTCAACACCCCGAACAAGGTGGCGCGGATCCGCTCACCAGCCTATCTGACCGAACGGGATCGCCTGTTCCTGCCGGAATCGGTGCCGGTGGATCACCTGATCGCGCCGGAGCAGCTGGTAACCGACTATGTTCGTCGCCTGATCGAGTATCCGGGTGCCCTGCAAGTGGTTGATTTCGCTGGTGGCCGCGTCGGTCTCGTGGCGGTCAAGGCCTACTACGGTGGCCCGCTGGTAGGTAACGCCCTCTCCACCCTGCGCGAGCACATGCCCAACATCGAGACCCGGGTAGCGGCCATCTTCCGTCAGGGCCGCCCGATCCGCCCGCAAGGTACCACCATCATCGAAGCGGATGACGAGGTCTTCTTCGTCGCCGCCGCGGGCCATATCCGTGCCGTGATGTCTGAGCTGCAGCGCCTCGAGAGCCCCTACCGCCGCATCATGATCGTCGGTGGTGGCAACATCGGCGCGGGTCTCGCCCGCCAGCTGGAGAAGCGCTACAGCGTCAAGCTCATCGAGCGCAACCAGAAGCGGGCGGAGCAGCTCTCCGAACTGCTGGAGAACACCATCGTCTTCTGCGGCGATGCGGCGGATCAGGAGCTGCTGGCAGAGGAGCACATCGACCAAATCGACGTATTCATCGCCGTGACCAACGAGGATGAGGCCAACATCATGTCGGCGCTGCTCGCCAAGAAGATGGGTGCCAAGAAGACCATGGTGCTGATCCAGCGCGGCGCTTACGTGGATCTGGTGCAGGGTGGCTCCATCGATATCGCCATCTCGCCCCAACAGGCCACCATCTCGGCCCTGCTGACCCATGTGCGCCGAGCCGATATCGCCAACGTCTACAGCCTACGCCGCGGCGCTGCCGAGGCGATCGAGGCAATTGCCCACGGTGACGAGAACACCTCCAAGGTGGTCGGCAAGACGGTGGGCGAGCTCAAGCTGCCGCCGGGTACCACTATCGGTGCCGTAGTGCGCGGGGATGAGGTGCTGATCGCCCACGATCGTACCAAGATCCAGCAGGATGACCACGTGGTCATGTTCCTGGTGGACAAGAAGTACATCCCGGAAGTGGAGCGGCTGTTCCAGCCAAGCCCCTTCTTCCTGTAACGTCTTCATGCGCACAGGCTGTCAAACCAGACCCGGCTCAGCTCCTCCAAGGGGATGGTCCGGGTCTTTTGTTAATCAACGACCAGGTTATCGAACATGATCAAACTGCGTCCCATTATCTTCACCCTCGGGCTGGTGCTCTCCAAGCTGGCGCTCTTCATGTGGCTGCCCACCTTGCTGGCACTGCTCACCGGGTCAGAGGGATTTGTCGAGTTTCTCAAGTCCGTGCTGATCACCCACGGCGCCGCCCTGCTCTGCCTCCATTACGGCCGCAAGGCGGAGTTTCATCTGGGGGTGCGGGAGATGTTCCTGCTCACCACCTCGGTCTGGGTGGTTGCCTGTATCTTCGGGGCGCTGCCCTTTGTCTTCATCACCCACATCAACTTTACCGACGCCTACTTCGAGACCATGTCGGGGGTGACCACCACGGGCTCTACCGTGCTATCCGGCCTCGACAACATGGCCCACAGCATCCTGTTGTGGCGATCCATCCTACAGTGGCTGGGGGGGGTCGGCTTTATCGTGATGGCGGTTGCCGTACTGCCCTATCTCAACGTCGGCGGCATGAAGCTGTTCCAGACCGAGAGCTCGGACTGGTCAGACAAAAGCGCCCCGCGTGCCAAGACGGTCGCCAACAACATCGTTGTGGTCTATCTGGTGCTCTCCATGCTCTGCTTCATGGCCTACTGGGCCAGCGGCATGAATATGTTCGAGGCGATCAACCACGCCATGACCACCCTCAGTACCGGCGGCTACTCCACCTCCGATCAATCCATGTCCCACTTCTCCAACTCGGCACACTGGATTGGCACCCTGTTCATGTTCCTCGGCGGCCTGCCCTTTCTACTCTATGTGCAGAGCCTGAATCACAGGGACTACAGCCTGCTCAAGGATGCCCAAGTGCGCGGCTTCTTCTGGCTGGTGGTGTGGGTCACCGTCATCATGACCTTCTATCTGTGGGAGAGAGATCTGTTCGGCTTCTGGGATGCCCTGCGCATCAGCTGCTTCAACATCGTCTCGGTACTCACCACCACCGGCTATGGTCTTGGTGACTTCGGCACCTGGGGGCCGCTCGCCAGCATCGTCTTCATCGTGCTGCTGGCTCTTGGGGCCTGCTCTGGCTCCACTGCGGGCGGCCTCAAGATCTTCCGGGTACAGGTGGCCTTTGCCCTGTTCAAGAAGCAGATGCGCCAACTGATGCACCCTTCCGGCGTATTTCCCCAGAAGTACAACGGCCGGACAGTCAATGACGCCATCATCCGCTCAATGATCTCCTTCGTGCTGGCCTACTTCGCCATCATTCTGATGATAGCCGCACTGCTGGGCGCCATCGGGCTTGACCCCCTGACAGCCATATCCAGCTCCATCACCGCCGTTGCCAACGTCGGCCCGGGCATGGGCCCGGTGGTCGGCCCCAGCACCAACTTTGCCAGCCTGCCGGAATCGGCCAAATGGCTGCTGTCATTCGGCATGCTGCTGGGACGACTGGAGATCCTGACGGTCGCCGTGCTCTTCTTCCCCTCCTTCTGGCGCCAGTAACGCTCACCGTAAGCAAGCAAAAAGCCGCAGCGTTCACCCGCTGCGGCTTTTTTATCTCGTCCATCCCCACGACCTTCCCTCAACGCTCATCAGCCCCATTACCGGTGGCCTGAACGACCTCATCGGCATGGCCAGAGCGGATCACAAGCATAAAAAAACGGACCCAAACCAGAGGTTTGGGTCCGTTTATCAGTGAACCGTCAGCGGCCGCAAGGGCTGCCGAGACTCAGCACATGGCATTAACCACGGCCAGAGCGTTTGCGATCCAGCTCGGTCAGCAATTTCTTGCGGATACGGATGTTCTTAGGAGTCACTTCTACCAGTTCGTCGTTGTCGATGAACTCGAGAGCCTGTTCCAGAGTCATGCGGATCGGCGGAGTCAGCACCTGAGCTTCATCGGTACCGGAGGCACGCATGTTGGTCAGCTGTTTGCCTTTCAGGCAGTTAACAGTCAGGTCATTGGAACGGGAGTGAATACCGATTACCTGGCCTTCGTACACCTCGGTCGCGTGACCGATGAACAGACGACCGCGGTCTTGCAGACCGAACAGGGCGTAAGTCAGTGCCTTACCGGTTGCGTTGGAGATCAGCACACCGTTCTGACGCTCACCGATGCTGCCACCCTTGTGCGGACCGTAGTGGTCGAAGGTGTGGTACAGCAGACCGGTACC
>NZ_JAAKNE010000061.1:0-24080 GCF_049170755.1 Aeromonas sp. 604176 | reverse complement strand
TCCAAGGCTATTTTCTGCTTCACCAACCTACCCCTGAACATTACAGAACTGTAAAAAATCGGGATCCGAAGACCCCATGTTAACAGCTCTTAAAGCCGGTCAAATTATACCCTTGAGGGCAGCTATTGCAATATGACAAAAATCCTTAATTTTTGCGGCTTTCCGCAGCAAATCAGGGTTATGGTCATATCAAAAGGAATGGATGTTTTATTACTACAAAAAGCGTAAAAATCACGATTCCGACACGCCAAAATAGCCCAATATACGGTCCAAATCGGACAAATTCTCGTAACTTATTACTAACTTCCCGCTATCCCGCTTGCCAGGCTGAAGTTGCACCTGATTGCCAATTTTTTCTGCCAGTTGGCGCTCCAGGTAGCCGATCTGCGGATCACGGGCCGGTTCGACCATGGCTTTTGCCGGTTCGAGCGCTTTTTGCACCAGCTTCTCGGTATCGCGCACGGTCAGCCCTTTCTGGGCAACCAGCTTGGCCAGTTCGGACTGGGCCTGGCCACTCAGGGCCAGCAGGGCACGGGCATGGCCCATGTCGAGGTCGCCATGCTCGACGAAACGCTTCACGTCGTCGTTGAGCTGGTTGAGACGCAACAGGTTGGTCACCGTGGTGCGGGACTTGCCCACCGCCTCGGCCACCTGCTGGTGGGTGAGTTCAAATTCGGTCAGCAGTCTTTGTAAAGCGACCGCCTCTTCGATGGCATTAAGGTCTTCCCGCTGAATATTCTCAATCAGCGCGATGGCGACGGCAGCCTCGTCGGGTACATCCTTGACGATGCAGGGCACCACCTCGAGCCGCGCCAGCTGGGACGCGCGCCAGCGCCGCTCACCGGCGATGATTTCGAAGGATTGTTCGCCGAGAGGGCGTACTACGATGGGCTGGATCACCCCCTGAGCGCGGATGGAGTTGGCAAGCTCTTCCAGTGCATCCTGGGACATGTCCTTGCGGGGCTGGTACTTGCCGGACTGCAACCACTCCACCGGCAGCTTGCGCAGCTCGCCCTGATTGGTGGGGGCCATGGCCTCTTCAGTACGTTGATCGCTCATCACCTGTTTCTGGCGGGCAGCCGTGCTGGTACTGAGCAGGGCATCCAGCCCCTTGCCCAGTCCACGTTTTTTCGGAGTCATATACTCTCTCGGTCTGCGATGGTCGCCTGACGTTCCTGCTCCTGGCGGCGCAGGATCTCGCCAGCCAGTGCCAGGTAGGCCTTGGCGCCCACCGATGATTTGTCATAGTGCATGGCCGGGGCACCGAAACTCGGGGCCTCCGCCAGTCTAACGTTGCGGGGAATGATGGTGCGGTAGACTTTGTCGCCAAAGTGCTGTTTTAGCTGATCGGACACATCATTGGCCAGCCGATTGCGGTGATCGAACATGGTGCGCAGCACCCCTTCGATCTTGAGCTCCGGATTGACCACGGCGGCCAGCTTGCTGATGGTGTCGACCAGGGCGGTGAGCCCCTCCAGCGCGTAATATTCGCACTGCATGGGCACCAGCACGGAGTCGGCGGCGGCCATGGCGTTCACGGTCAGCATGTTGAGAGAGGGCGGGCAGTCGATGAAGACGTAGTCGTATTTGTCCCGCACCGAGGCTAGCGCATTGCGCAGGCGGATTTCGCGGGCGAAAAATTCCATCAGACGGATTTCGGCCGCGGTCACGTCGGCATTGGCGGCGATCAGGTGATAGCCCCCGGTGGTTTCGGGGATGATCACCTCGCTGATGGGGGCATCTTCGATCAGCAGCTCATAGGCGGTGCGCTCGACTTCGTACTTGTCGACGCCGCTGCCCATGGTGGCATTGCCCTGCGGATCCAGATCGATCACCAGCACCTTGCGCCGGGTGGCGGCCATGGAGGCGGCCAGGTTCACACAGGTGGTGGTTTTACCCACTCCACCCTTCTGGTTGGCTATGGCAATGACTTTTCCCACACTATCCCCTAAATGAAACTGCGACCCTATTCGGGCTGGATATGTTTGAATTCCAGCAGATGACGTTCGCCTTCCAGCTCCGGCACCCGCAACTCATGACAGGCTACCAGACGGATATTGGCAGGCAACTGGGCCAGCTCCTCTGCGGGATATTGTCCCTTGAGCGCGAGGAAGCTGCCCTGTTCTGACGGCAGGTGGTGACACCAGCTCAGCATGTCCTCCAGCGAAGCGAACGCTCTGCTGAGTACACCATCAAACCCGACTTCGGGTTGATACTCTTCCACCCGGGATTTGATCGGCGTCACATTGGTCAACCCCAGCTCCAGAATGACCTGGCGGATGAAGTTGATCCGTTTGCCCAGACTGTCCAGCAGAACGAACTGCTTGTCCGGGTTGATGATGGCCAGCGGCAGTCCAGGCAAGCCGGGACCGGTCCCCACATCGATGAAGCGCTCCCCGTGCAAGTGGGGGCTTACCACCAGACTGTCGAGGATATGCTTGACCAGCATGGCGTCCGGATCTCGCACCGAGGTGAGATTGTAAGCCTTGTTCCACTTGTGCAGCAACTCGACCAACTGCACCAGTTGGCTCTTTTGGGTATCGGTGATAACAATTCCGGCCTGCATGAGCAGGCCGTTCAATCTTTCCAGCATATTTTCCAACGGTAAGAATCCTCAGGCGGTTTTACGCAGCAGGCCGTGTTTTTTCAGGTGAACCAGCAGGATGGAGATGGCCGCCGGGGTGATACCGGAGATGCGGGAAGCCTGACCAATGGTCTGCGGCTTGGCATCGTTCAGCTTGGCTTTCACCTCGTTGGAGAGGCCGTTCACCTCGCGATAGTCCAGATCCAGCGGCAGCAAGGTGTTCTCGTTGCGCAGCTGTTTTTCCACTTCATCGTGCTGACGCTCGATGTAACCGGCGTACTTGATCTGGATCTCAACCTGTTCGGCCGCGGCAGGATCGGTCACGGAAGGGCCGACCCCTTCGATGGCCATCAGCGCATCATAGGTTACCTCGGGGCGACGCAGCAGCTCTTCCAGACTCTGTTCGCGGGTCAGCGGGGTGTTGACCAGGGCGTTGACCGCTTCCAGTGACGGATGTTGCGGGTGGATCCAGGTTGAACGCATGCGCTGACGCTCCAGCTCGACCTGTTCCATCTTGGCGTTGAATTTGCTCCAGCGCTCGTCATCCACCAGACCCAGTTCGCGACCGATGGCAGTCAGGCGGATATCGGCGTTGTCTTCCCGCAGCAGCAGGCGATATTCGGCACGGCTGGTGAACATGCGGTAAGGCTCGCGGGTCCCCAGGGTGGAGAGATCGTCCATCATCACGCCCATGTAGGCCTGATCCCGACGCGGGTTCCAGGGATCCTTGTCCTGGGCACGCAGGGCCGCGTTCAGACCGGCCATCAGGCCTTGTGCAGCCGCCTCTTCGTAACCGGTCGTCCCGTTGATCTGGCCAGCGAAGAACAGGTTTGGAATGCACTTGCTCTCCATGTTGGCCTTGAGATCCCGCGGATCGAAGAAATCATATTCGATGGCATAGCCGGGGCGGGTGATGTGGGCGTTCTCGAAGCCGCGCACGGAACGGACGATCTGCACCTGCACGTCAAACGGCAGGCTGGTGGAGATCCCGTTCGGATAGAGTTCGTGGGTGGTCAGGCCTTCCGGTTCGACGAAGATCTGGTGCGCCGTCTTGTCGGCGAAACGGGTGATCTTGTCTTCGATCGACGGGCAGTAGCGCGGGCCGATCCCCTCGATCACCCCGGCGTACATGGGGCTGCGATCCAGGTTATTGCGGATCACCTCGTGGGTACGCTCGTTGGTGTGGGTGACGTAGCAAGGCACCTGACGGGGATGCTGGCTGGCATCGCCGATAAACGAGAAGACGGGGCGCGGATCGTCGCCATGCTGTTCCTGCATTACGGAGAAATCTACGCTGCGGGCATCGATGCGCGGCGGGGTACCCGTCTTGAGACGATCGATGCGCAGCGGCAGTTCACGCAGGCGCTGGGCCAATGCGATCGAGGGAGGATCCCCGGCACGGCCGCCCTTGTAGTTTTCCATCCCGATGTGGATCAAACCATTCAGGAAGGTACCGACCGTCAGCACCACAGTCTTGCCACTGATGCGGATCCCGCTCTGGGTGACCACACCGGCAACACGATCCCCGTCCATGATCAGATCGTCACAGGCCTGCTGGAAGATCTTCAGGTTCGGGTAATTCTCCAGCATCTGGCGAACGACAGCCTTGTAGAGCAGGCGATCCGCCTGGGCACGAGTGGCTCGCACTGCCGGGCCCTTGGAGGAGTTGAGGGTGCGGAACTGGATCCCGCCAAGATCGATGGCACGCGCCATGATCCCGCCGAGTGCGTCAACTTCCCTGACCAGGTGTCCCTTGCCGATCCCGCCGATCGCCGGATTACAGGACATGTGCCCCAGCGTATCGATATTGTGGGTCAGCAACAGGGTGTTCATGCCCATACGGGCTGCCGCTGTTGCTGCTTCGGTTCCGGCATGACCGCCACCGACGACGATCACATCAAATTGTTCATGGTATTGCATTGGGATCACCTTGATCTGCACGCCTGAAGATCTTTATTTGCCTGGGCTAAAGGGCGGAACATTCTATCTGTTTCGCGTCCTGAGGGGAACGTCTACTTAACGTTCAGTATGAAGGGAGGATCCACTAATTAGATCTTAAGGATCTTTAGATCGATCTTTTACTGGATCTCTTATTAGGATCCGCCCTTTCTGTTGATAAGCACTTTTTGATCATAAAGATCATTAATTTAATGACGATCCTAGCTTGTGGAAAAGCTTGGATCCTGGCCCGGTGAACGAGGGGATAACCAGGACTTTTATACACAGAGGTCTGTCGGTCTGGATCTAATACATGGATAACTATAGGTTTTTCAGAGCTTTACACCGTAGTTATGCACATTACCCCTGGGCGTTGTGGGTAACCTTGTAGAACAACTCCCCCGGATCAATCTGTTAATAACATGGTGGATAGTCGATCTGGGGATAAGTGGGGAGATCAAGCTTTTTTTCAGGATCTCCCGCACGCTGATCAGGCGATCATCGTCATCCAGTCGCGGATCCACACTTCTGCGGCATCTTCGGGGATCTCGTGTTGGGTCACATCGATGTCGAGTCGCTCGCCAATCCGGCTGGCTCCGCACTCGGCCAGCAGCCGATCCAGCGTCTTGCCGCCCTGGCAAAAGGTGTCATAACTGCTGTCGCCAAGGGCGATCACGCCATATTTCAATGAATTAAGATCCGGATGCTGCTCGGCAAGATCCTTGGCGAAGGGTTGCAGGTTGTCGGGCACATCCCCGGCACCATGGGTGGAAGTGACCACCAGCAGGATGGATCCCGCATCATCCAGCACCTCTGCCAGCTTGGCCGGGTTGTGGATCCGGGTCTGGTGGCCAGCCTGTTCCAGCAGGTTGGCGACGTGGTCTGCGACATATTCGGCGGCGCCCAGCATGGAGCCGACGACGAGATTGAGTTTGGCCATGGAATGGATCCTGATTTCAGACAAAGAAACGGAAAGCCGGATTCTACCGCCAAAGGGTGTGGATAAATATGGATAAAGCTTGGGGATAATGGATCCAGTCAGATAATGCCACCGGATCCATCCTGCCGATCTTTTTTCTGCTTCTTTATATTCCTCTCCATTTTCTTCTCCGCTCATAGCTCTCCTGATGGCTCCCATCTCCCGCGGAATTCTGCCAACGATGCAGTCAGATAACAATGTAGATGCAAATGATTAGCAATTATTGAATCGATTCGATCACGGCTCCTGTAGTAGGATTGCGCTGCTTTATTCGCCCATGGAACAGGGTGATGTCGTGACAAACGACCAAAAATAACAATTAAAACAACATAACTCATTGATAAACGAGACTTTATATGATTGCGCAAAAATACACTACAGGACCCGGCAAGAAGGGCGCCTTCGGCGTGCTTTCGCTCTCCGGTTTGCTCGTCTCCCTGCCGCTGATGGCCGAACAAACCACCGCTGAGCTGCCCAAAGCCAGCGAAACCATGGTGGTGACAGGTACGGCCATGAAGGTGGAAGTGCCGATGGCCGAGACCCCTCGCGCCGTCTCCGTGGTTAATCGCGAGGAACTGGATCAGCACGCCGTGTTGCAGCTGGATGAAGCGATTCGCTACCGTTCCGGCGTATTGACCGGCCTCTATGGCTCAGACAACAACACTGACTGGTTCAAGGTGCGTGGCTTCGATGCCGCCTCTTATCTGGATGGCAACCGGTTGTTTGGCACCGGCTACTACGTCTGGACGCCGGAACCGTTCGGTCTGGAGAGTGTGGAAGTGCTGAAGGGGCCAGCCTCGATCCTTTACGGTGAGGCACCTCCGGGTGGGGTGATCAATGCCATCAGCAAGCGGCCGACCGCCACGCCGCAAGGGCAGGTGGATCTGCAGCTTGGCAGCCGGGATCATCGTCAGGTCGGGGTGGACGTCTCTGACGCGCTCTCCGACAACAGCCGCTACCGCATGGTTGCTCTTTATAAAGAGCGTGATGGCGTGCTCACTGGCACCTATAACGATCGGGTTTATCTGGCGCCCAGCGTCACCTTCGATCTTTCGGATCGTACCAGCCTGACCCTGCTGGCCAGTTTCCTGCACGACGAAGGGGTCCCGACCAACGGCTTCTTCCCGGTCTATGGCACCCTGAATACGTCAGGTGGCCAGATTGATCCCTCCACCAACCTGAGCCAGCCGGATTACGATCGCAACCGCAATACCCAGATCTCCACCGGTTACGAGCTGGCCCACCAGCTCAACCAGACCTGGGAGTTCAAGCAGAACGTCCGCTTAAACTACAACGATCTGCTGCTGCGCCAGACCTATATCTTCCCGACCTATGAAGGCACAACCGCCAGTCGTGGCCTGGTTTACCGCGATGGCAATACCAAGAGTGCCACTATGGACAACCAGATGGTGGGCTACTGGAACACCGACAGCACCGAGCAGACCTTGCTGCTGGGGGTGGATCTGCAGCGTCACGTCAATGAAGGGGTCGAGGCCGACAACTACGGTATGGGCTCCATCAATACCATGAACCCGGATTACAGCGGCTTCCCCGGTTTTGACGAATCGACCGCTACTCACCAGAAGAGCAGCAAGGGCCAGAGCGGCCTCTATGCCCAGCACCAGATCCGCTGGGATGATCGCTGGTTATTGACTGCCGGTGGCCGTTTTGACTATGTGGAGACCCACAACACCAATACCAGCAAGGACGAGCGCCAGTACGATCACGAGCTATCCCTCTCGGGCAGCCTGATGTATCTGGCTGACAACGGCCTCTCTCCCTACTTTGCCTATGCCGAGTCGTTCGAAGTGCTGCCGGGGATCGATCCCAACACCCGAAACTCCTACAAGCCGCTCAAGGGCAAGCTCTACGAGACCGGCGTGAAGTATGCGCCTGCCTTCCTCGACGGTTACATCAATCTGGCGTTGTTCGATCTGGCCCAGACCAACTCGCTGGTCTCTACCGGTTCCGGCCAACAGACCCAGGCGGGTGAAGTGACCTCTCAGGGGATTGAGCTGGAAGGGAGCGTGCAGGTGACAGATGCGCTGCGTCTGACCGCTGCTTATACCTACACAGATGCCAAAACCAACGACACCGGCAGTGGCGATCGCCGTGCCAGCCTGATCCCTCGCCACCAGGCCTCCTTCTGGGGCAACTACAAGGTGCAGCAAGGGGTGGCTTCGGGTCTGGAGCTGGGTACCGGTGTACGTTATATCGGTTCCAGCGTGGGTATTGGCGCCGTGAATGCGGATTTCACCCCCATCTACGGCTCTGCCGAGGTGCCGGCCCATACCGTCTGGGATGCGATGATTGGGTATGACTTTGCCAAGAACTGGCGTGCCCAGCTCAACGTCAACAACCTGCTGGGTGAAACCTACGTGGCCAGTTGTGACTATTACTGCTACTACGGCGAGCCGCGCAGCGTAGTGGGCAGCATCAACTACCGCTGGTAATCGAAGTCGGGCGGGAACCGGATTCCCGCCCTTCTTTTCACCCGCAGTTGTTCTGATCTCTCTGGAATACCGGTCCGTTATGGAACTCTTGTCTCTGGTTTATCGCCAATATCGTTGGCCCTTTATCGCTATCACCCTGCTCAGTCTGCTCAGTGCCGTCAGTGGGATTGGTGTCATTGCTTTTATCAATCAGTCTCTTATCGAATCTATAGGTGATCCGCTGCCGATCCTCGGTCAGCTGGTCGGCCTGATTGTGTTGCTGCTGGTGATCACACTCGGATCTCAGCTGGCCCTGACCACTCTCGGTCACCATTTTGTCTACCGGTTGCGCGGCCGTCTGCTCAAGCAACTGCTGGATACCGATGTCGCCCGCATCCGCCAGATTGGTCAGGGGCCGCTGCTGGCCTCCCTCTCCAGCGATATCGGCCAGATCACCATTGCCTTCGTGCGCCTGCCGGAGCTGGTGCAGGGGCTGGTGCTCACGATGGGTTCTGCCCTCTATCTCGGCTGGCTCTCTCCGGCCCTGCTCGGGGTGACCGCGCTCTGGGTCACCGTCACCATGGTGGTGGGCTGGCTGCTGGTGAACCGTGTTTATCGCCATCTCTCCCACATGCGTCAGGCCGAAGATCGGCTCTATCAGAACTATCAGGCCATCATCGCCGGCAGCAAGGAGCTGGCGCTCAACCGCGAGCGGGCTCACTTCGTTTACCACCAGCTCTATGAGCAGAATGCCCGTGACTACCGCCAGCAGATCATCCGCGCCGACACCTATCACCTGAGCGCGGTGAACTGGTCGAATATCATGATGCTGGGGGCCATCGGTCTGGTCTTCTTTCTGGCCAACGGCCTTGGCTGGGCCAACACCAATGTGGCCGCCACCTTCGCCCTGACCCTGCTGTTCCTGCGCACCCCGCTGTTGCAGGGGATTGGCGCCCTGCCGACCCTGCTTGCCGCTCAGGTGGCGTTCGACAAGATCGCCGCCCTCAATCTGGCCGAGCCGGATGCGGACTTCCCGCTGCCGCCCGCCATCCGCCCCTGGCAGCGTATCGAGCTGGAGCAGGTGAGCTTTCACTATCAGGGGGAGGGCGGTTTTGCCGTTGGCCCCATCGATCTGGTCATCGAAAAGGGGGAGCAGATCTTCATCATTGGCGGCAATGGCTCCGGCAAGTCGACGCTGGCCATGCTGCTGACCGGCCTTTACCAGCCGGTATCGGGCCGGATCCTGCTGGATGGTGAGCCGATCACCGATCGCAACGGCTATCTGGCGCTCTTCTCCGCCATCTTCACCGACTATCACCTGTTCCAGCACCTGCTGGGGCCGGAACCCAAGGATGAGCTGGTGGCCGAGTGGCTGGAGCGGTTGCAGATGGGCAGCAAGCTCACCATCGAGGATGGATTTATCGCCGATATCGATCTCTCCCAAGGGCAGCGCAAGCGGGTCGCCCTGCTGCTGGCGCTGGCCGAGCAGCGCGAGGTGATGCTGTTTGATGAGTGGGCCGCGGATCAGGATCCCCAGTTCCGCCGCATCTTCTATCAGGTGCTGTTGCCGCGCCTCAAGGAGATGGGCAAGACGGTGATTGCCATCAGTCACGATGATCACTATTTCCCGCTGGCCGATCGCCTGCTGGAGATGCGGCAGGGAAAACTCACTGAGCTGACCGGGGCGCGCCGTGCCGCAGTGAGCCGCGATGCGATCGCCCATCTGGATTGCGAGGTGCCGGCTTGATACCGGCACCGATGAGACTGGCGGCAAGCCAGCACAGGAATTGCTTATGTTCGAGATGAAATCAGCCAGCTTCACGGTCAATGACCGCACGCTGCTGCACCCCACCGACCTGTGTTTCGAGCAGGGACAGGTCTATGGCCTCATCGGCCACAATGGTTCGGGTAAATCGACCCTGCTCAAGCTGCTGGCACGCCAGCAACCCCTCAGCGACGGCGAGATCCTGTTTGATGGCAAGCCGCTACCCGACTGGGGTAACCGGGAGTTTGCCCGTCAGGTGGCCTATCTGCCCCAGCATCTGCCGAGCGCCGAGAATCTGCTCGGGCGGGAGCTGGTGGAGATGGGCCGCTATCCCTGGCGCGGCCTGCTGGGCCGGATGGGGGTGGAGGATCACCGTCAGGTCGATCGGGCCATCGCCCTTACCCATACCGAACGCTTTGCCGATCGGCTGGTTGATACCCTCTCCGGCGGCGAGCGGGGTAGGGTCTGGCTGGCGATGCTGCTGGCCCAGGAGAGCCGCTTCATCCTGCTGGACGAGCCGCTGGCCGCGCTGGATGTGGCCCACCAGGTGGAGGTGCTGACGCTCGTCAAGCAGTTGAGCCGTCAGCTAAACCTCGGGGTCATCATTGTCATTCACGACATCAATATGGCCTCCCGCTTCTGTGATCGGCTGGTGGCGCTCCACTCCGGCCGCCTGCTTACCCACGGTGAACCGGAGGGGCTCATGACCAGCGAGACCCTACACGCCATCTATGGCATTCCGATGGAGGTCATTCGCCACCCGGCTCATGCTCATCCCATCGCCATCGTTTGACCGGGGGGCTCTCTTGAACCGTTTATTGAAGAAGATGGCACCCTGCCTTATCAGCCTGCTGCTGCTGCCACTAGCGGCACAGGCCGACACATCCCCGATCGCCTCTGCACCGCTACCCCGTATCGCTACTGTCGACTGGACCATTGCCGAAACCTTGCTGGCGCTCGGGGTGACGCCGCTGGCGGTGGGGGATGCAGGCCCCTATCAGGCATGGGTCGGCGAGCCACGGTTACCCGCCGGGGTGGTAGATATCGGCCTGCGCACCCAGCCCAACCGCGAGCTGCTGGCGGAGCTCAAACCCGATCGCATCCTCATCTCGCCGCTGGCAGCTCCGCTGGCGCCAACTCTTTCCCGCATTGCACCGGTGAGCACCATCGCCCTCTATGATGGGCAAACCGATCTATGGCAGCGGCTGCACGAGGTGACCCTGACCCTCGCCCGTATAGTGGGCAAAACCGCCGAGGGCGAACGGCTGCTGGCCGGGCTGGATCGGGATCTCGCCAGTATGCAGGCCAGATTGCCTGCGGATTTGCCACCCCTGCTGGTGGTGCAGTTTATCGATGAGCGCCATGTGCGGGTGTTTGGTCGCCACAGCTTGTTCGATGCGGTGATGACGCGCCTCGGGCTGCGTAATGGCTGGCAGGAGCAGACCAATGACTGGGGTTTCTCGGTGGTCAGCATCGAGCAGTTCATGACCTTGCCAACCGCGCGGCTGGTGGTGGTCGATCCCATTCCGGTCGGGGTGAGTGAACGGCTGCAGGAGCCTGGGCTGTGGCAGCATCTGCCGCTGGTACGCCAAGCCCCCGTGCTGCATCTGCCTGCGGTCTGGAGTTTTGGCGGCGTATTGGCCGCCCGCCGTTTCGCCGGTCTGCTCAGCGATGCATTGCTGCAAGATGCCGAGCGTATGGAGGCTAGCCGATGAAGCGACTGCTCACATCGCCGCTGCTGCGGCCGGTCTCGAGCCTGCTGGGGTTGATCCTCTTGCTCGCGTATTGGGAGCTGGCTCGCCAGCTGCCCGGTGCGCTCTGGTGGCAGAGCCTGTTCGCCCCCAATCTGGATGATGTCAGCCAAGCGGTGGTGCATTTCAGCTGGCTACCCCGCTTGGCTGTCACCCTGTTGGCCGGGGCGGCTCTCGGGCTGGCTGGTACCCTGATGCAGCAGGTGCTGCGCAACCCGCTCGCGTCACCCACCACTCTTGGGGTGGCCTCCGGTGCCCAACTGGCGTTGATGATGATGACCCTGTTTGCCCCCTCCTGGTTGCTGTTGGGGCGGGAGTGGATCGCCATGGCCGGTGGCAGCCTCGCGATGGCACTGGTGTTTGCCCTGGCCTGGCGTCGCCAGCTCAATCCGGTGGTCATCGTCTTTGCCGGGCTGGTGATCAACCTCTATCTGGCGGCCATCAGCATGGGGCTCTTGCTGTTCTTTCAGGAGGAGCTGAAAGGTTTGTTGGTGTGGGGCAGTGGCTCGCTAGTGCAGAACAGCTGGAGCGGGGTGAGTTACCTGTTGCCCCGCCTGCTGGCAGCCGCTGCGCTGGCCGCTGTGCTGGTACGCCCGCTTGCGGTGCTGGAGTTGGATGATGCCAGCGCCCGTAGTCTGGGGGTCTCCCTGCAGCATCTGCGTTTTGCAGGACTCGGGCTGGCGGTATTTGTCACCGCTTGCGTGGTGAGCGTGGTCGGGCTGATCGGCTTTATCGGGCTGGCCGCCCCCGCCATGGTGCGGCTGCTCGGGATCCGTCAGCTTGGCCAACGGCTATTGTGGGCACCGATCCTCGGCGCCCTGCTGCTGGCGGCGACCGATCTGCTGCTGCAGAGTCTGAGCCGCTTCTGGCCAGTCTTGATCCCCACTGGCGCCATGACAGCCATGCTGGGCGCGCCGCTGCTGCTCTGGCTGATCCCGCGCCTTGGCATCAAGTCGGGTACGCCAAAGGCAAACGCCGGCCTGCTGGTGGCCCGCCATCCGGCACCGGCTCGCCTTATCGGCCTGTTGCTGGTCGGGCTGTTGCTGGCCATGGTCGCCTCCCTGCTGTTGGGTCAGGGAATGACGGGCTGGAGCTGGCCGAGCTGGCTCCGCTGGCAGGCTCAACTGGAGTGGCGGTTGCCGCGCACTCTGGCGGCGGGGGCGGCTGGCGTGCTGCTGGCGCTGGCGGGCACCCTGTTGCAGCGGGTCAGCAACAACCCGATGGCGAGCCCGGAGCTGCTGGGGGTGAGCGGTGGCACCTTTATGGGGGTGATTGCCACGGCGCTGCTGCTGCCCGCGTTGCCTTTGCCGCTGATGCTGGCCGGTGGCCTGCTCGGTGCCTTCGGCTGCCTGTTGCTGCTGGTGGTGGTCAATCGCAAGCACGGCTTCCAGCCGGAGCGAATCCTGCTCTCCGGCATCGCCATCACGGCACTGTTTGAGCCGCTGCAGGCCATTGCGCTGGCCAACGGTGACATGCGGGTGCAGCAACTGCTCTCCTGGATGTCCGGCTCCACCTACTACGTCACCCTGCCGGTAGCCTATGGGTTGGTGGGGCTGGCGCTGTTAATGCTGGCCGTCTGCCTGCTGGTGAGCCGCTGGCTCGATCTGCTGCCGATGGGGAGTGCTGTAGCGACCGCGCTTGGCATTCGCCTCAACCGTGCCCAGCTCGCCATCCTGCTGCTGGTGGCCGTGCTCACCGCCAGTGCCACCCTGGTGGTCGGGCCGCTCTCATTCGTCGGTCTTCTGGCGCCACATATGGCCAAGCTGATGGGGCTGGTGCGGGCACGCTGGCACCTGCTTGGGGCCGCCGCTTCCGGCGCCCTGTTGATGGTGTCGGCTGACTGGGTCGGCCAGCAGATCCTCTTCCCGCAGGAGGTGCCGGTCGGGCTGGTCTCCACCCTATTAGGGGGCGCTTACTTCATGTGGTGCCTGCGCCGCCTTTAGGTTTGTGGATTGGCTATCGTGTAGTCGGATCAGGGTTGCCAATATGGCAGTAACGATAGGCAGTGTTTTTTGGGGCCAATAACTTGGCCCCCAATATGAGCCGACGTGGCAACTGTTGGGATCATGCTGTCTCTGAATCGTTCTTCAGTTCGCTGAAAAAAAGATCGCATCATAAAAAGGATCAACAAAACCCACGATCTGGCCCGCGCCGAAATCTTCGATTGCATTGAAGCGTTCTACTACAGAGTGCGACGCTAGAGCCACCTTGGATGCGCGTCACACCAGAGGTCTTCGAATAAGTCTCGTCGTGAGAACAGAATATGTCTACCATCGTGGGCTAAGTCCATCTGATCTGGGTATGATCCTGCGCCAGATTGTCTCGACTTCACTTGCTTATTGTCTTATAAATACAAACGTTTAGATATTGCCAACCTAGCGAGGCAAAGGATGAAATTTATTTTCGATCTCGACGGAACTCTTAGCTGCTGTGAAACATTGCCTATCATAGCTAAAAGTTTCAATGTCACTACGCAAATAGAAGAGTTAACTGCCCAGACTATTAATGGTCAGATCCCATTCATGGAAAGTTT
Source organism: Aeromonas sp. 604176 (assembly GCF_049170755.1). Taxonomy (NCBI): domain Bacteria; kingdom Pseudomonadati; phylum Pseudomonadota; class Gammaproteobacteria; order Aeromonadales; family Aeromonadaceae; genus Aeromonas; species Aeromonas sp. 604176. The sequence goes on along the minus strand of NZ_JAAKNE010000061.1, from coordinate 10,098 downwards.
CATCAAGCGGGTTGACATACTTGGTCACCTAGATGTGGCTCAAGTTGCTCGCATCGTAGCGGATATTCCCCTTAACCAGTCTCTGCTCGATTTTATCAATAGTAACCGTGATGACTGTATTATTGCCACTGGAAATTATAATGGCTGGATCGCAGAATTAGCCAAAAAAATAGAGTGCGTAATTCGTTCATCAGAAGGGGAAGTTGATGCCAATGGCAAGGTTCGATTAACCAAAATACTAAAGAAAGAAGATATTGTTAAAGAGTATCAAGCGCAAGGTGAGCAAGTCGTTTTCATCGGTGATGGAAATAATGATGCTGAGGCCATGAGGATCGCTGATGTTTCTATTGCTTGCGGCTTGATTCACCAACCGGCAAATACGGTCATGCAAGTTGCAGATTATGCAGTATATGATTCTGTTGCTATGCTCAGGTTACTGCAACAGATAAAATCACCTCAAAATGGAAGGTCAGTGGTAATTAGTGCTGCGGGGGTTGGTTCGCGCCTTGGGCTGGGACAAACAAAGTCGCTTATTAAGCTACAAGGGGTGCCACTTATTCATCTACAGCTAGAACAATTCCGGCATGTAAGTGATCTTAGAATAGTTGTTGGTTTTCAGGCTAGCAGTCTTATTGATGAAGTATGCTCGATCAGAAAAGATATTATTTTTGTTTTCAATCACGATTATTTTCACTCTAAAACTGGCGCTAGTCTCTATCTTGGTGGTAAACATGCTAATGAAATTATTATTGCTTGGGATGGGGATCTATTAGTTCACCCAGATGATATTGCTCAGTGCATTGAAGCAGAGCAAGAATTTATTGGGGTGAGTCAAAAAGTGAGCGAAGACGCAGTTTTTGTGAAGCTTAATGAACAAGAACAAGTTGTTTCATTTTCCAGAGATGATGGTGATTACGAGTGGTCTGGACCTGCTGCCATCCGCAGGGAAAATATAAGATTTACCTCGGGCCATCTTTACAATCTTTTAGAACCATTATTGCCAATGTCTGCGAAGATAATACGAGCGCAAGATATTGACACTTATGAAGACTATAAGAAAGCTGTTGATTTTGTGGACTCGTGGAGTAGTGGTAATCATAAAATAAATAGTTATTATGAAAAACTAGCCAGCAAAATAAAATCACCAATAGAGACTAGAAATAAAGCCCCCGATTTTTCTATTTTTGATATTGAGTTAGTCAAACGTTTCTCAGATAAAAGTAAAACCCTGCTTGATCTTGGTGCTGGTACTGGGCTGCTTGTTAATCACCTTACAGAAGATTTCTCTAAAATAGTCGCTGTAGAAAAATATTCTAACTTTAGCGATTTTATAAAAAGAACGGACAACCTGAAAGTTATTAATGAAGATCTCAATATATTTGATGTGGCAGAGAAATTTGATCTTGTTACCATTTTTGGTGTGATGAATTTCTTCAATAGAACAGAGGCGGAACGGATTTATCAGAAGGCTCGCTCATGGATACGACCTGCTGGTACTTTGATAGTCAAGCATCAGATGGGGTGTACTGAAGATGTCATTGTTGATGGTTACTCCAAAGAGCTAGGAACAGATTACTACTCTGAATATAGATGGCTACAGCATGAGATAGATCTTATACGTCAAGCCGGTTTCAGCATTAAGGAAGTTGTTGATATTTATCCAAAAGAGTATAACCGATGGGATAACACCCATTTCTATGCCCTTGTCTGTATACCTGAAGAGAGCAGTTAGGCAAAACTGTACTGAATAATAATTATTGGATGACGATACCATGAGTCGATTTACGCGTTTTCTCCAATCATTCCTGAGGCGTTCAGGAAAGTGCGATGCTGATCTCATTTTTTCAGAACAGCTGGTTAATCTGAGTCAGGGGATTGAGCAAGGTAACCAGCAACTGTCAGAGGGGCAGCTAACTCTGCGTGATGATATCTCCAGACTTCAGGCTATAACAGAACTTCTGCGCGAGAAAGTCAGTTCATTACCGGTGATGTCATCAGCCAATGTCCACGATGTGATAGTTACAGCGGCTGAGCTTGAAGATGTTTTTGTTGGTATTTCTAAAAATATCAAGAGTTGGCAGCAGTGCAATATAGTTTTTGCATGTCCAGTGCTACATGATGGTGTCTCGTTACTGTTGCAAGATCAGGAAGTTATTTATGTTCGCAATGTTGACGATTTTGTATTGCATTTGAAAGATCGTCATGTAACAAGTATTGGTATCGCATCACCTTGGCTGATGCAGGATTTTATTGGTGAGCGACATATCCTAAATCTACTTCTGAGGGCTTGTCAAAGTCATATTTTATATATCGATAATTGCCATTTTGTGGTACATAGCAAGAACACTAGAAAACGTCTTCATAAGGTTGGTTTCTATGAGATAGCACAGCTTTCGGAAAATCAAAAATGTGATTTTGTCTCTATTGGATGTTTGCCTGATGGTTCTTATTCTTTATTTGGTTCTGCACCGGCGATTTATACTGAGTCGCCCAGCTGTGTAACACTTAGGGCGGCTAGACTTCCAATTTGCAATACCGAAAATTTGTATTGGGAGAATTTGATGATAACACCATTTGATTCGACCAAGATTGGTTTTATGGCGCCAGCTGATGGTTTTTCTCTGGCCATTGCTCAGGCAAAAACTGCTGTAGATGATGTGATTAGTATAAAGGCTAAATTTTCGTGGTTGGGGGCTGGGAGTGGACATGCTTCTCTGGTCGCTTGCTATTCAGGCCCGCAAGATAGTCATATGTATGCCTGTATGCTTCAGGCATCCACGGCAGATATGCCTGTTATCACATTATGGGTTAATGATGGTAGTTGGAGGATAATAAGTGAGCCGAAATTTATACCAAGTGAAGAGGTGAATGTTACCGCTGGGCAGTACTCTACTATTATTGCACTCTCTGTCATGTCTACCAAGGTAATGGTTGAGGTTGGCAGCACTCTCATTATTGATGTCATTGACACCAAGTTGACGCGTACACCGCGAGTGGGGATAAGAGCAAGCGATAATCAGTTTGCTGTTTCTCAAATTACCACATAATAAAAGGCCAGACCTCATGAAAATTGTTACCTCAGGCGTAGATTCTGAGTATGTGTTGGCTGATTTATGCAAATACCTTAGGGCGGTTGGTTATGATGTCACAGAGTTGGATTTTGGCCAACTCACAGCGCAGGATGAAGATTTACTTGCCCCCTTTATAGGTGAGGATGTTGTCTACATTACATCAGCACATACTAATTTAACTAGAGATGTTGCAAAGTTTTTGGCGCCAAAATTTAATGAACACTACCCAAATTATTTATCGCCATTAGAAATAATTCAAAAATTAAAACCTAAGAAATCCATATATATTCCACATGATCTTCTTACTCCTTTTGGAGATAAAAATATCAATGAACTAAGGTTTTTGGATCTTTTTGACTACATACTTACGCCTTTTTCATCCTCTGCACTCCAGGCGACCTTGGGTCGTCATACGAAAGTCATAGAAAGTGGATGGATAAAGCATACAAAAAGTGCTCGTCCTAGCCAGCCAGCCCAAAAAAATAAACCGAGGATTGTACTGTTCATCAGTATGTTTGAACACTTGCGTCTGAGATTTGGTGATTCAGGAATAGTCGATTACTTTGCTCCGCTTATAACGGAAAATGTCAGAGTCAAGTTACCTGCTTGGCGGGACGTGGCGCAGGTAGAGAAATTATTCAATAATCGTTTTCCCGATTGCATCATTCCCGCTGAGGAGTGCTCGATCCGAGCGATTCAGGAGGCTGATGTTGTGTTGTGCAACGGTGCTTCCTCCATACATGCCGAGTCCATTCTAATGGGGCGGCCCACAGTCTGCCTGTTGGATGATGAGGGCTTGCCCTCCGATGAGCAGCGCAGCAAGCTGGGACATCTCCAGGCCATTCTGTTTCATGACTATCGACAACGAGCACCATTGGCAGATGAGTTTGTCGAGCAGGCGATGAAATATCACAGCAACTTCCCGTCAGCCCACTTTGATTATGGTGTAGTGGAAAACATCATCAGCAAGTGATGCTGTGGTCATTGTGATGGCGCAGTTGCGTTTGTGCTTGCGGATGCCTGTGGCTGGATCAAGGTAGGAGCCGACGTAGTAGGTTAAGCGCAGAGCGCGCTTGCCTTCGGCGTCAGGTTCGCGGAATTCGATGCTGATCTTCATAATTGTCCCCCGAGAGTACCCCGAGAGGTTACTTCGGGGTACTCTCGGGGTAAATTCTCACGAAACAAGATCAGGCAAGAATAGCCAGTAAAAAACAAAGTCCAATATTTACAATGCCTTATGCTCTCACTGGCTGCTTTTTATTGCTGATTTTTCACCACATTACTTGCCGATGCAGAAGCTGGAGAAGATACGGCCCAGCAGATCGTCGGAGCTGAATTCGCCGGTGATCTCGGAGAGGGACTCCTGCGCCAGGCGCAACTCTTCGGCCACCAGCTCGCCGGCCACGAACACTTCCAGCTGCTCCTTGGCCACCAGCAGGCGCTCGGCGGCACGCTCCAGCGCATCCAGATGGCGGCGGCGGGCCATAAAGCCCCCTTCGGTGTTGCCCTGGAAGCCCATGCAGGCTTTCAGGTGCTCGCGCAGGGCGGGCAGCCCCAGCTCGGTTTTGGCGGAGATGCGGTAGACGGCGTGGCCCTGCTCCTGGCTCGGTGCCAGATCCTCGCCTGTCAGATCGGCCTTGTTGCGAATGACGGTGAGGCCGATGTTTTTTGGCAACCGATCAACAAATTCCGGCCAGATCTCCCGCGGGTCAACCGCATCTGTGGTGGTGCCATCCACCATAAACAGCACCCGATCGGCCTGTTCAATCTCGGCCCAGGCGCGTTCGATACCGATCTGCTCCACCTTATCCTGGGTGTCGCGCAGACCGGCGGTGTCGATGATGTGCAGCGGCATGCCATCGAGATGGATGTGTTCGCGCAGCACGTCGCGGGTGGTGCCGGCAATCTCGGTGACGATGGCCGACTCGCGGCCCGCGAGGGCATTGAGCAGGCTCGATTTGCCGGCGTTGGGACGACCGGCGATCACCACCTTCATCCCTTCCCGCAGCAGAGCGCCCTGTTTGGCTTCCCCGCGCACGTCGTCCAGCTCGGACATGATGGCGTAGAGGTCGCCCGCCACCTTGCCGTCGGAGAGGAAGTCGATCTCCTCGTCCGGGAAGTCGATGGCCGCTTCCACATAGATGCGCAGCCGGATCAGGCTCTCCACCAGTTGCTGGATTTTGCTGGAGAACTGCCCCTGCAGGGAGTGCATGGCGCTGCGGGCGGCCTGTTCGCTGGAGGCTTCGATAAGGTCAGCGATAGCTTCGGCCTGGGCCAGATCCAGCTTGTCATTGATGAAGGCGCGCTCGCTGAACTCGCCGGGGCGGGCAGGGCGGATGCCATCGATTTTCAGAATGCGGCGGATCAGCATGTCCATGATGACGGGGCCGCCGTGGCCCTGCAGCTCCAGCACATCCTCGCCGGTGAAGCTGTTGGGGGCTTTGAACAGCAGGGCGATTCCCTGATCCAGTACCTGGCCTTGCTCATCCTTGAACGGCAGATATTCGGCGTAGCGCACCCGCGGGAGCTTGCCGAGCACTATCCCGGCGACCTGTTCGGCGGCGGGGCCGGAGACCCGGACTATGCCGACGCCACCACGGCCTGGCGCGGTGGCCTGGGCCACGATCGTATCTGTTGTCATCTTGCTTGGCTCGTTTGTTCGCTGATAGGAAAACGTAGTGGGAGACATTGTAATAAAAAAGGCGGCCCGAAGGCCGCCTCTTTTGTCATCACGGGAAGATTAGCTGCGTGAATGCAGTCCTTTCTTCTCCAGCTGACGATAGATGATGGTCTGCTGGATGATGGAGATGACGTTGCTCACCAGCCAGTAGAGAGTCAGGCCAGCCGGGAACCAGAGGAACATGAAAGTGAAGATGATCGGCATGAACTGCATCACTTTCTGCTGCATCGGGTCGGTGATGGTGGTCGGGCTCATCTTCTGCAGATACCACATGGAGGCACCCATGAGGATTGGCAGCACGAAGAAGGGGTCCTTCACTGACAGGTCAGTGATCCACAGGGCAAACGGCGCGTGACGCAGTTCAACGGACTCCATCAGTGCCCAGTAAAGGGCGATGAAGATCGGCATCTGAACCAGGATCGGCAGGCAGCCACCCAGCGGGTTGACCTTCTCCTTCTTGTACAGCTCCATCATGCCCTGAGACATCTTCTGGCGGTCATCGCCGAAGCGCTCGCGCAGGGCCGCAATCTTGGGTTGCAGCATGCGCATCTTGGCCATGGAGGTGTACTGGGCCTTGGTCAGCGGGAACATGATGCCGCGCACCAGCAGGGTCAGCATGATGATGGCCAGACCCCAGTTCTGGACGAAACCGTGGAACACGGTCAGCAGCCAGTGCAGCGGTTGGGCGATGAACCACAGCCAGCCGTAGTCGACGGTCAGGTCGAGGTGGTTAGCCACCTTGGCCATCTGGTCTTGCAGCTTGGGACCGACCCACAGCTTGCTGGTCACTTCGGCCTGTTGGCCGGCAGCCACGTCAACCAGCGGCGCCTTGTAACCGATGATGGCCTGGCCTTTACCAGGGATCACACGGCTGTAGAAGCTGTTGGCATCGTCGGCATTCGGAGCCCAGGCAGAGACGAAGTAGTGTTGCAGCATGGCGACCCAACCACCCTTGGTGGTCTTGTTCAGGTCGGCATCCTTCATCTCGTCGAAGGTGTACTTCTTGTAGCGGGTATCTTCAGTGGAGAAGGCACCACCACGGTAAGCGCTGGCTACCATGGCATGACCTTCCTGATCCTTCGGCGTTGCTACGGTCTGCTTCAGCTGACCATAGAACTGCACCTGAACCGGCTCGGCAGATTTGTTGTCGATCTTGTAATCAACGCCAACGGCATAGTCGCCACGCTTGAGGATGAACTCCTTGGTGAAGACCACGCCCTTGCTGTCGGTCCAGGTCATCGGAACGACGACTTGATCCTGACCATCGGCCAGCTGATAGCTGGTCTGGGCGGCTTCATAGGTAGGACGACCTTCGGCCTGACTGTCCGGACCATTGCGACCCACCAGACCGCTCTGGGCGATATAGAGGTGCTCAGGCTTGCTGGTCAGCAGCACGAACGGTTGGTCCTTGCCCTCTTCCAGTTTGTGAGACAGCAGTTCGGCAGACACGATGTCGCCACCCTGGGTATCCAGGGTCAGCTTGAGCACGTCAGAGGAGACGGTGATCAGCTTGCGTGCGGCAGTCGCATTGGCTTGCTCGGAAACCTGAGGAATATCACCGGTCTGACCGGCTTCAGGTACGAAATGTTCGGTTTGGGCCACGGTAGTCGGGGCCGGCTTCGGAGCCTTGTCGGACTCCCACTGTTGCCAGAGCAGAAAGCTCACGAACAGCAAACCGATCAGGAGTAGATTGCGTTGTGATTCCATAGTTTTCAGTTTCTTCGCTTTGGTTGCGGAACCGGGTCATAACCACCCTCGGATAAGGGATGGCATTTTAATAGACGTTTGCTGGCTAACCAAACGCCTTTTATGAAACCGTGAAGTCGGATGGCTTCTATCGCAAATTGGGAACAAGTTGGGGTAAAACGGCAGCGCGGCCCGAGCAGAGGGCTAATGATTAGCTGATACAGGCGTATCAGTTTGATAGCTACCCATTGCAACGGCGTGACAGGGTGCGCCATAGCTTTTCCAGTAACTTGAACAGTTCCTCGTTATCCATCTCTTTCACACCGGCCTTGGCGATCACCACGATGTCGATAGCGGGCAGCTGATGTTGTTTGAGGCGGAAACTTTCCCGAACCACCCGTTTGACACGATTACGCCAAACGGCACGCTTGAGTGCTTTTTTGGGCACAGCGAGACCAAGACGAGGGTGTTCGAGCGAATTGGGAGAAGCGAGAAGGGTTATCTGCGGAGAGGCGGCCCGGACAGGCTCGGCGAAAACGCGTTTGAAGTGTTCGGGAGTTAACAGACGTAACTCCCGAGAGAAGGTGTGCTGGGTAGGCATTAGACTACCAGGCGGGCACGACCCTTGGCACGACGAGCGGCCAGAACTTTACGACCGTTGGCAGTTGCCATGCGGGCGCGGAAACCGTGAGAGCGCTTGCGCTTCAGGTTGGACGGTTGAAAAGTACGTTTCATGATTCGATTCCGTATTTCTGTACAGTTTTGATTGTCACACTTAGCCGACGCGCCAGCTATAGCGTGTGACGACTAGCAAAAGAGGCCGAATTCTAAACAGAGTTCGGCTTTTAGTCAATCCGCCGTTCCCTCTCATCCTGCCGTGGTCTTGAAAAGGCCACTGCCGAGCGTGAGGATCCAGAGGATCAAGGGCTCCGGATTATACTGGCAACCCGGGGTTAAACAAGGGATCCCTCAATAAAAAAGGCGGCCAGGCCGCCAAAGAGAGAGCTATTTAAGGACTTTCCGCAAGAACTCCCGGGTACGGGGATCCTTGGGATCGACCAATATCTGATCCGGCGGGCCCTGCTCGACGATCCGTCCTCCTTCCATGAAGATCACCCGATCGGCAACATCACGAGCAAATTCAATCTCATGAGTCACCACCACCATGGTCTGGTGCTGGCGGGCCAACTCTTTCATCAGTCCCAAAACCTCGTCGACCCACTCGGGATCGAGGGCCGAGGTGGGCTCGTCAAACAGGATCACCTTGGAGTGTGCCGCCATGGCGCGGCCAATGCCGACCCGCTGCTGCTGGCCGCCGGAGAGGGAGGCCGGATAGGAATCCTGCTTGTCGGCGAGGCCAATGTCCTTGAGGATGCCGAGCGCTGTGGCGCGGGCCTCCGCTTTTGGCTGCTTCCAGACGGTGATCAGCCCTTCGGCGATGTTGTCGAGCGCCGTCTTGTTGGCAAACAGGGCGTAGTTCTGGAACACGAAGGAGGCCCGCTTGCGCAGCTCGATCGCCTGCTGTTCGCTGGCCTTGGCCAGATTCAGCTTGAGATCGTCGATGGCAAGGGTGCCCGCATCCGGGGTCTCCAGCAGGTTCAGGCAGCGCAACAGGGTCGACTTGCCGGTGCCGGAGGGGCCGATGATGACGACAATTTCCCCCTTTTTGACCTCCAGATCGATACCGTTGAGCACCTGATTGCCGTGATATGCCTTGGAGAGGCCGGTTAGCTTGATCATGAGAGCCCTCCTTTAATAGGCACGGTTGAGACGGACTTCCAGCAGATGCTGCAAGCGGGTAAAGAAGATCACCACCACCCAGTAGATCAGCGCCACCGCCATAAAGCTCTCGAAGAACTTGAAGGAGGAGGAGGCTTCCATCTGCGCCTTGCCCATGATCTCGGCCACTCCCAGAGTGAAAGCCAGCGAGGTGCTCTTGATCATGTCGATGAAGTAGTTCATCAGCGACGGGGTGGCGATACGGGCCGCCTGCGGCAGGATGATCCGCTGCATCGCCTGATAACGGCTCATGCCGATACTGAGCGCCGCTTCCATCTGGCTTTTGTGAATGCCGAGGATGGCTGCGCGGATCGACTCGGCCATGTAGGCGGCGAAGTGCAGGGTCAGACCGACGATGGCGGCGGTAAAGGCATCCATCCCCACGAAGATCGGGAACAGTTGCGGCAGTCCGTAGTAGAGCAGAAACAGCTGAACGAGTAGCGGTGTACCCCGAAAGAACGAGATATAGAGCATCGCCAGCCAGTGAATCGCGGGGACGCGAAACACCCGTACTATCGCCAGGGCCAGCGAGAGTACGAGTGCCAGCACGAATCCCCACAGGGCCATCTCCATCGTGGTGCCCAGATATTTGAGCAGGATGGGAAACAGCCCCAGCGTGTATTCGAGGTCAAATTCCATCATTTATCTGTCGGTGATGTCGGAAGCGAACCATTTCTCGGAGATCTGACGCAGGGAGCCATCCTTGCGCATGGCGGTCAGGGCCTCGTCGACCTTCTTCAGCAGAGCCTGTTTCTCCGGGGTCTTCAGGAAGGGCAGGGCGTTCTCGATAGTCTCGAACGGTGCGCCAGCCTGTTGCAGCGGCAGCTTGGACTCCTTGATCAGCTGGGCGGTGGAGACGCGGTCCATCACGAAGGCATCGAT
>NZ_JAAKNE010000060.1:0-24097 GCF_049170755.1 Aeromonas sp. 604176 | reverse complement strand
GCCATCAGGCCGTTCATGCCCTCTTGCGCACCCAGGTAGTGACCCAGGAAGGATTTGCTGATGGCAACCATGGCGATCAGCGGAGCCACAGTACCGATAACCGGGTTATCGAAGTGGTTGGCCAGGTAGGACAGGATGGAGATGTTCTGTTCTTTGGCAGCAGCCAGGTCAGCCGGGGAGAGGCTCAGTACGCAGCTGAATACGAAGAACATAACGGTCATTACCATCATGACGTGGGCGCCCAGCAGGATGTTGCTGCACTTCTTCTCGGCACCTTCACCGTAACGACCTTTGTTGTCCACAGCGAAGGAGGAGATGATCGGGGAGTGGTTGAAGGAGAACACCATTACCGGGATAGCCAGCCACAGGGTCTTGATGAAGTCACCGTTGAAGGCGTCGGACAGGGCCGGAGCTTCAGTGATGATGGCACCGTTCCAGTGCGGGATCAGGTAGAACGCCAGGCCCATCAGGGTGAGCACGAACGGGAATACCAGCACGCTCATCGCTTTGACGATAACCTGGCCGCCCAGACGAACAACCGCCATCAGACCGAGGATCAGAGCCAGTGACAGAACGGCACGGGGAGGTGCAGACATACCCAGCTGGTGAACAATCACGCTCTCGACGGTGTTGGTGATGGCGACTGAATACATCAGCACGATCGGGTAGATGGCAAAGAAGTAGAGCAGGGTGATGAATTTGCCTGCGGTCTTGCCGAAGTGCTCTTCTACTACTTCAGTGATGTCGCCATCACGGGTAGAGCCGGACAGCACGAAGCGGGTCAGACCACGGTGAGCAAAGAAAGTCAGCGGCAGCGCCAGGATCAACATGGCAACCAGCGGCCACAGGCCACCTACACCGGCGTTGATTGGCAGGAAGAGCACACCGGCACCGATCGCGGTACCGTACAGACCCAGCATCCAGACCACATCGGCCTTGTTGACGCCGCGGGAGGTGTTGCTGGCTAAACGACCATCAGCTGCAATATTCATGTCAGACATACGTTGTTCCTGTCATCTAGGAAAATGGGATTCTTGTTTGGTCGGGCCTTGGCCCGGTTCCATCTCCCTGGAACGCCTGCTGTCCGTCCTTGATATTAACCTCTCGCCCCCCGGCAACCTGGCCATCACTCCTTGTGACAACAGGATTGCAACAAACAACAGTGCGAGATTTTGACCCTGAGGGTCGGCGCCCGTCTCACTCAACAACCGATTAACGTGCGCCACTCTTGATGAGCTGACTTTAATTAAATGCCCTTATTAATCACAGCGTTTTTTTGAATTAATCAACCAAAGTTTGATTTTGGTCGCCTTTCGGACGACCAAGATCACACTCAAAGCGCCTTATTGTGAGTTTTTTTTAACAATTCAACTTAGTTTCACTGGAATCAATGACCTGCGAGCAGCTACATATTTGCAACAAGCCACCCGTTTAGCGCGGATTGTGTGCAGCACGGCCTTGACGTACCCTTGTGACTCACGCCTTTTTGTTGATTGATGATGACCATTACCCGTACCGATCTCGCCGAACTGGCGGTATTTGCCGCCGTCGCCCGTCACCGCAGTTTCAGCAAGGCCGCCCTCGAACTCGGGGTCTCCGCCTCCGCCCTCAGCCATAGCCTGAAGGGGCTGGAAGCCCGTCTGGGGGTGCGGCTGCTCAACCGCAGCACCCGCGCCGTGGTGCCGACCGAAGCGGGCCAGCGGCTGCTCAAACAGCTGCTCCCCACCCTCAATACCCTGGAAGAGGCGCTTTGCGAGCTGGCCCGCAACAGCGACGAGCCGGTAGGGAGACTCAAGCTCTGCGCTCCGCGCGGCGCCATCGACAGCCTGCTGGCACCTGTGCTGATCGACTATCTGGCCCGTTATCCGCGGATGCAGGTGGAGGTAGTGGAGCAGGAGCTGATGCCCCGGCTGATTGAAGATGGTTACGATGCCGCGCTCTTTTATGGCGATCTGCTGCCCAAGGAGATGATCGGCATCCCCCTCGGCCCGCCTCAGCGTTATCTGGTGGTGGGCTCCCCGGCCTATCTGGCGGAGCACGGTACGCCGGAACACCCGAGCGAGCTGAGCCGCCACGCCTGCATCGGCTATCGCCTCACTCCGCACCACCACTATCGCTGGGCCTTTGCCGCCGATGGCACCATGCTGGAGATCGAAGTGACCGGGCCGCTCACCACCAGCACCCCGGCCCTCTATCTGGGCGCCGCCGAGGCGGGGCTGGGACTGGCCTACTGTCTGGAAGAGGAGGTAAGCCAAAAGGTCGCGGAAGGGAAACTGCTCACCGTGCTGGAGCCCTGGTGCCCTACCTTTGCCGGCTTTTACCTCTTCTATCCCAGTCGGCATCAACTGGGCAGCGGGCTGCGCATCCTGATCGACATGCTCAAGGCCCACTACCAAAACCCCGGATTAGTGAGTAATACTCAGCAATTCATCAAGTGAAACCCTGATTATCACCAAATAAGTATTAATCTAGACTAGCTGTTCGATAATCGAACTCCCCGAGAGAACAGATATGTCTGCCTATTTAACACTGCGGCAACGGGCCATGACCCGTCGCTTCTGGGCTTACGCCCTCCCCTCCATTCTTGCCATGCTGGTCTCGGGGGCCTACTACCTCATCGACGGCATCTTCGTCGGCCACTATGTCGGTGCCGCTGGCCTCGCCGGGATCAACCTGGTCTATCCGGTCATCATGGTGCTGATCGGTCTGGCCGCCATGATCAGCATGGGGGCGGCCACTGCCATCTCCTTCCAGCAAGGGGCGAAAAACGACACGCTGGCCCGTCAGGCGCTGGTCAACGCCCTCTGGCTGCTGGCCGGACTCGGGGGCGTTGCGCCGGTGCTGCTCTATTACACCCACACCGATATCCTGCTGGGGCTGGGGATTGAACAGGGCACCGAGACCTGGAAACAGGCGAGTGACTACCTCACCTGGATTGGCGGCGGTACCCTGCTGCTGGCGAGCAATCTGGCGGTGCCCTATCTGCTGCGCAACGATGGTCGCCCGAAACTGGCCATGGTGCTGGTGAGCAGCGGCGCCGTGCTCAATATCATCCTCAACTACATCATGGTGGGTCGGCTGGGGCTGGGACTGATCGGGACCGCGCAAGCCACCCTGATGGCAGAGGGTGCGGTGAGCCTGATCGGCCTAGGCTACTTCTTTACCCCCTGGGCGCGGCTGCGCCTCAGCTGGCGGGATCTGGTGCCCAACCTCCCCGCCATGCCGCACCTGCTCTTTACCGGTCTGCCGAGCTTGATTGCCCAGTTCAACCTCGGCCTGCTGCTGATGCTGCACAACAGCCAGCTGATGGTGTACGGCAATGTGAAGGATCTGGCGGGCTTTACCGTGGCCGGTTACACCGAAGCTGTCTTTATCGTCATCCTGCAGGGGCTCGCCTTCGGCATTCAGCCGCTCATCAGCAAGGCGGCAGGGGCCAAGCGCCACCGCAACCTCAAGTACCTGATGGAGATGGGGCTCAAGTTCACCTTTATCTACGGCATGCTGGTGTGGCTCACCATCCAGCTGCTGCCGGGACAGGTCGCCATGCTCTATACCGGCGACAAGGATCCCGAGCTGCTGGCCGCCGCCATCAGCAGTCTGACCCTCAACCTCGGCGCCATTCCGCTGGAGGGGATCATCATGTTCGGCATCGTGCTGCTGCAATCCATGGCGCGTACCCGTCAGGCGCTGGTCATCTCCATCGCCAAAACCGTGTTGCTGCTGCCGCTCATCTTCCTGCTGCCGCAACTGTGGGGGCGTGATGGGGTGCTGATGGCCCAGCCCGCCACCGTGCTGCTGCTCACCCTGCCGCTCTGCTGGCTGCTGTGGCGCGAGTGGCTGCGCCTGAAGATGGCCTGCGCGCCAAAAAACAAGCGTCGCCCGCAACCGGCCCGCGCACGCGCCGCCGTCCAGCTGGCTCGTTAAGGCCACCAATCCCGCAAAACAATAAAAAACCGGCATCCATTGATGCCGGTTTTTGCTATATGGGCGGGTCTGCCTGCCCTTACACAGAGATTCAGGCCAACACCGCTGCCCACACTTATGCCAATACTTCTGGCCTGAGCTGGGCCATCAGCCCCGGGTTGTCGGAGTAATCCACCGGAATGGCTACCACAGCTGGCCCCTCCACCGCCAGCGCAGCACGCAGGGTGGCGCGCAGCTCGTCGGCCGAGCGCACCGCAAACCCGGCCGCCCCGAACGATTCGGCATAGCGTTTGAAGTCGATGGGGCCAAAAGAGACGCCGGAGGTGCGGCAATACTTCTGCTGCTCCTGCATCGCCACCATGTTGTAGCCGTTATCGACCCAGATGATGTGAACGATATTGCTCTTGAGCCGCACCGCCGTCTCCAGCTCCATGCTCGACTGCATAAAGCTGCCATCCCCCGATACCGAGATCACCTTCTCACCCGGCCGCACCAGCGCCGCACCGATGGCCCACGGCAGTGCCACCCCCATGGTCTGCTGACCGTTGGAGATCAACACCTGACGAGCACGGAAGCTGTAGAGGTAGCGGGCAATCCAGATATGGAAGCTGCCCATGTCGACGCAGAGGGTCATGTCGTCGCGCACCAGATCCTGCAGCTCGCGCACGATACGCAAGGGGTGAACCGGATTGCCGTGCAGATCGTCGGCCCGCATCGCCAGTCGCAGCCGCTGCTGGCGAACACCTTGCAGCAGCCGATCCACCTCGGGGGGACGGATTTTCGGATTGCCCATGATGCGGGTCAGCTGCAACAGGTTGGCCCGGATCGACCCCACCAGCTCGGCGGTCGGGCAGTAGCTGCTATCGATATCGGCAGGCAGCACGTCGATATGGAGGATGCGCCGCTCCCGGTCGCCATTCCACAGCACGGGGTCGTACTCGATGGGGCTGTAGCCGATGCAGATCACCAGATCGGCCCCCGCCAGCAGTTGATCCCCCGGCTGGTTGTTGAACAGCCCGACCCGCCCGGCAAAGTCATCGAAGTGGCAGCTGTCCACCACCCCGGCGGCCTGATAGGTACCGGTCACCGGCAGCCGCGCCTTGTCGAGGAAGGCACGCACTGCCTCGGCATTTTCCGGCCGGCTCGCCATCAGGCCGAGCAGTACCACCGGATTCTCGGCGTTGCGCAGCAGGGTCAATGCCTGCTCCATATTCTGCTCATCGGCGCAGCCCGGCTCCGGCACTTCGCGGGGTACCAGCACATTGCCCTGTACCGGCTTGTTGATGATATCCATCGGCAGGCTGACAAACGCCGCCCCCGGCCGTCCCAGCTCGGCAGCGCGAAAGGCGTTGGCCATCACTTCCGAGATTGCCGCCCCGCTGTTGACCTGGGCACTGAACTTGGTGACCGGACGGCAGAGGTTGACCGTATCCATGCTCTGGTGGGTGAGCTTGAGACCATCGGCACGGCGCACCGCACCGCCCAGCGCCACCATGGGGTCCCCCTCCGAGGTGGCGGTCGCCAACCCGGTGATGAGGTTGGAGCAACCGGGGCCCGAGGTGACCAGCGCCACCCCCGCCTTGCCGGTGAGACGCCCCACGGCGGCCGCCATAAAGGCGGCGTTCGCCTCGTGGCGCACCACTATGGTCTCGATGGGGGAGTCCTCCAGCGCATCGAACACCCGGTCAATCTTGGCCCCCGGGATCCCGAACACCTGCTTGACCCCTTGCGCCTCCAGATGACGAACCACCAGCTCGGCACCGCACTTCCACTGTCTGTTTTCCATGATATTGCTCCTTGTCTATCAGCCTTCGGCGGCTTGAATGGCGCGATCGAGATCGGCGGGGTTGAGGTCGGCCTGCCGGAAAGCGGGATCCGATGGCAGGGCCAGATTGAGATGACGCACCACAGAAAGTCGCAGGGTGCCGTGGGCCATGGTGTAGTCGAGCAGATGACCGCCCCCCTTGCGATCGGCGGTGATCATATGTTCGTGAAAGCCCGCCACATTGACCCCCTGCACGAACGGCGGGCAGCGAAATCCCACCAGAGTCCCCGCCACCGCGGCAAAGCGGAACAGCGGCTGCTGCTCGATGGCTTCCAGCATGGGGCGATAGGGCGGCTCCTGACGCGGCACGGTACGGACCTTGGCCGTTTCAAACTGGCCGTCGAGGCGCAGGGCGACGAAGACGTTGTCGGATCCCACCAGCCGATCCACCCACTGGTGGATCTCGTCACGGCTCAGGGGGTGATCGAAGCGACGCTCCAGACAGGGGCGAAAATGGGTCATCACCGCGAAGGGGGTCTTCTGATCGGCGCGGGCGGGCCTGGCCGAGCCATCGGAGCGCAACTGGTGGATCTGGCGCTCGAAGGCGATCAGCTCACCATCGAGGTGATTGAAGGTGCCGAGGCCAAAGTCGCCGTGGCGCAGCAACTCGCTCATGGTGGTCTCCCCTTCGTAGACCCCCGCCAGCAGGGCGCTCATCAGGGAACTCTGGTAGATCTCGCCACCGTCATGCTGCCTGCGCCAGCGGGAAAACTGCTGGCTCACTTCGAGGGCACAGCTGCACCCGGCACTGTCAGATGTTGCAATATGTTCCATTCGGGTTTCACCTCCACCGTGAATCCTGTTAGCGTTCGGATCCAATGGTGACTTGGTTCACATTTCAACACCAATACGCTGATCCCATGACTTTGAGACTCAATCGATATGGAACTTCGTACGCTCCGCTACTTCATGGCCGTTGTTGAAAAGCAGAATTTCACCCGCGCAGCCGAATCACTCAACATGGCCCAGCCGCCCCTGAGCCAGCAGATCCGCAAGCTGGAAGAGACCCTGGGCACCCCGCTGCTGCGCCGTTTGACCCGCAGTGTCGAACTGACCGAGGCGGGCGAGAGCCTCTATCGGGATGCGGCGCAGATCCTGGCGCTGGCCGATGCGGCAAAACTGAAGGTAAAGCGGATTGCCCGGGGCGAGCAGGGGGCACTGCGGATCGGCTTTGCCGGTTCCACCGTGCTCCACCCCGCGGTACTGACCCTGCTGCACGACTATCGGGAGCGCTACCCCGAGGTGGCTCTCAGCCCGCAGGAGGGCACCATGCCGGCACTGGTGGAGGCGCTGCGCAACGATCGGCTGGACGCCGCCATCTTGCGGCTCCCCTGCCGCGGTAGCGAGGGATTTGCCCACCACCTTATCGAGCAGGAGCCGCTGCTGATCGCCCTGCCGACCAGTCACCCCAAAGCCAAGCCAGGCCCCTTACCACTGGCCAGCCTGAAGGACGAGAGTTTTATTCTGTTCCCCCACGCCATCGGGCCCGGGCTCTATGACGGCATAGTGGGTCTCTGTCGGGAGGCGGGGTTCGAGCCGATATTGGGGCCCGAATGCCCGCAGGTGATCTCCACCGTCGGCATGGTGCAGGCGGGCTTTGGCGTGACCCTGGTGCCCAGCTCGGTGGCAGCGCTGCGCCCGCTCGGGGTCAGTTATCACCCCATTGAGGGCAACGGCATGATGACCAGCATCAGTCTGGCGACACGGCCGCATCCAAGCAGTGCCGTGCTGCGGCACTTTATCGCCCAGATCCGTGCCGCCCAGATACGACAAGGCCTCCCGAAGGAGGCCCTGTTGAACAAGCTTGAACCGGTTTGATGGCCAGCTTGCCTGATACGACGGCTTATTTGACGGTGCTGCTTATTTGACAGTCACGCGGGCAAACTTGCGCTTGCCGACCTGATAGACGGCGGTACCGGCACCGATGAGTGCCTTGCCATCTTCCAGCTTCTCGCCATCCACCTTGACCGCGCCCTGCTTGATCATCCGCAGCGCTTCGGAGGTGGTGGCCACCAGATCGGCCTCTTTCAGCAGATTGGCAATGGCCAGACCTTCGCCTTCCAGAGCCAGCTCGATTTCCGGCATCTCGTCCGGGATGGCGTTCTTGGAGAAGCGCTGGGTGAAATCTTCGTGGGCCGCTTCAGCCGCCGCTTCGTCGTGATAACGGGCGATGATCTCTTTGGCCAGCCAGATCTTCACGTCGCGCGGGTTGAGAGTACCGGCAGCGATGCCTGCCTTGAACTCTTCGATTTCGGCCAGCGGACGGAAGGAGAGCAGCTCGTAGTAGTTCCACATCAGATCGTCGGTGATGGACATGATCTTGCCGAACATCTCGCCCGGAGCGTCGTGGACGCCGATGTAGTTGCCTGCGGACTTGGACATCTTCTTGACGCCATCCAGACCCACCAGCAGCGGCATCATCAGCACGCACTGGGTCGCCATGCCGGCATCTTTTTGCAGCTCGCGGCCCATCAGCAGGTTGAACTTCTGGTCGGTACCGCCCAGCTCAACGTCCGCCTTCAGCGCGACCGAGTCATAGCCTTGCAGCAGCGGATAGAGGAATTCGTGAATCGCGATGGATTGGCCGCCGGTGTAGCGCTTTTTGAAGTCGTCGCGCTCCATCATGCGGGCCACGGTCTGCTTGGCCGCCAGCTTGATCATGCCAGTCGCACCCAGCTCGCTCAGCCAGGTCGAGTTGTACTCGATGCGGGTCTTGGCGGGGTCGAGGATCTTGAACGCCTGCTCGGCATAGGTGAGGGCGTTATGCTTGATAGCCTCTTCGGAGAGCGGCGGACGGGTAGCGTTCTTGCCGGAGGGGTCACCCACCATGGCAGTGAAGTCACCGATCAGCAGGATCACTTCATGGCCCAGATCCTGGAAGGTCTTCAGCTTGTTGAGGATCACGGTATGACCCAGGTGAATGTCGGGGGCGGTCGGGTCCATGCCCAACTTGATGCGCAGCGGGCGCCCTTCCTTCAACTTGGCGACAAGTTCTTCTTCAACCAGAATTTCTTCCGCTCCGCGCTTGATCTCGGCTAGCGCCACCTCGAGCTGGGACATTTTTTGACTCTCCATCACGATTCCACAGGGCCAAACATATTACTGGAATGGCGGGCCAATTGGAAAGGCTGTAAAATCCGTCCATTCTGCCCGACTTCATCTGCTTCTCATGGTTATTTGGCACGCCTTCAACGCACTCCCCCACTGGCACCGCAAGATGGTGCTGATCTTGAGCATCATGATCATGATGCTGGCTGCCTGGCCAAGCGAGCAGGCGGTGGCAACACGAGTCGATGAAAACGGCAACGAAATTGCCCTGCGGGAACCGGCCAACGACAACGCGCTAAACAACGAGCTGCCAGCCGAGGCCGCCCAGCCCGTTACCCCGCCCAAGCCGCGCTATATCACCAAGCAGGTGAAGGTGCGCCGTGGCGACAACATGGGGGTGATCTTCCAGCGCATTGGCCTGAGCACCACGGATCTGCACCTGATCGACCAGCTCGAGGGCAGCGATCCCCTGCGGATGCTGCAACCGGGGCAGGAGCTCACCTTCAAGCTCACCGAGAACGGCGAGCTGCACAGCCTCTATTACCCCCACAGTCTGGAGCAGGCGCTCAAGGTGAGCCGCAAGGAGGAGACCTTTGTCGCCCGCAACGTCAAGATCGCCCTCGACACCCGCGAACAGGTGAGCAAGGGCGAAATCCGCTCCAGCTTCTGGGGCGCGGCGGTGGATGCGGGTATGACCGAAGATCAGATCATGGACTTGGCCGCCATCTTCGGCTGGGACATCGACTTTGCCCAGGACTTGCAGCCGGGGGACAGCTTCCGGGTGGTCTATGAAGACAAGTTCCGCGACGACGAGCGGGTCGCCTCCGGCGATATTCTGGCCGCCGAGTTCGTCAACCAGGGCACGGCCTACCGCGCCGTGCTCAATGAAGATGGCAACTACTACACCCCGGAAGGCAAAGCCATGCGCAAGAGCTTCCTGCGTGCGCCGGTCAACTTCAAATACATCAGCTCCAACTTCAACCCGCGCCGCCTCCATCCGGTGACCGGCAAGATCCGCCCCCACAACGGCATCGACTATGTGGCGCCAGTGGGCACCCCCATCATGGCGGCGGGCTCCGGCAGCGTGGTGGCCGCCGGTTACAACCAGTTCAACGGCAACTACGTCTTTATCAAGCATGCCGGCAACTATGTGACCAAGTACCTGCACCTCTCCAAACGCACCGTCAACAAGGGACAGCGGGTGAAGCAGGGGCAGACCATCGGCACTCTGGGTGGCACCGGTCGCGTCACCGGCCCGCACCTGCACTACGAATTCGTGGTGGGCGGTATTCACAAGAACCCGCGCACCCTCACCCTGCCGCAAGCAGAGACCCTGAGCGGACGCGAGCTGGCCAACTTCAAAAAGCTGGCGATGCCGCAACTGGCCAAGCTCGACAACCCCGAGCTGCTGCTGGCCCAGAACAAGCGGGATGGTCGCGGCAACTAAGCCATCAGGGCTGGCGGGGTAGCAGCCCCGCCAGCCCTTTTTATTTTGCCTGCGCATGGCTCGGCGCCATGCTGCATCGGTGTCGGGAAGCGGACTATCCCGACCAGCGAGTGAGGAGAGCCAATGGCTGAACGCTATATCGGATTGATGTCAGGCACCAGCATGGACGGTATTGACGCCGTGCTGGTGGTGATCGACGGGGATCAACTGCGGGTCGAGGCGGCCCTCAGCCACCCCTGGCCCACCGCCCACGAGCTGCATGAGCTCTGTACCCCTAGCGACAACGAGATCGATCGCATGGGGGTGGCCGACAATCTGGTGGCGCGCGAATTCGCCGCCGCCACCCACGCCCTGCTGGCCAAGACGGGCCTCACGCCCGCCGATATTCGCGCCATCGGCAGCCACGGCCAGACCATCCGCCACCGCCCCCAGCTTGGCTTCACCCTGCAGATCGGCAACGCGGCCCTGCTGGCGGCGCTGACCGGCATCGATGTCATCGCCGACTTTCGCACCATGGACATGGCCCTCGGCGGTCAGGGGGCCCCGCTGGTGCCCGCCTTCCATCAGGCCTTCTTTGCCCGCCCCGGTGCATTGCGGGTGGTGCTGAACCTCGGCGGCATCGCCAATATCTCGGTGCTGCCGGGCCATGCCAACGGGGTCTATGGCTTCGATACCGGCCCGGCCAACACCCTGCTCGACGGCTGGTATCGCCGCCATCACCCCAAGGGGGCCGGTTACGATGCCGGCGGCCAGTGGGCGGCCAGCGGCAAGCCAATCCCGGCCCTGCTGGAGAAGCTGCTGGCTCACCCCTATTTCGCCGCCCCCGCCCCCAAGAGCACCGGGCGGGAGATGTTCACCCTGGAGTGGCTCGATGGCGAGCTGGCTGGCCAACCCTATGCCGCGGCGGATGTGCAGCGCACTCTGCAGGCGCTCACCTGCCACAGCATCGCCCGCCAGCTGCCTGCCCCGAATGAGGCGCAAACCCGTCCCGAGCTGTTTGTCTGCGGCGGCGGCGCCCATAACGCCCCGCTGCTGAGCGAATTGGCCAGCCTGCTGCCCGCATGGCGCATCGCCAGCACTGCCGAACTTGGCATTGCGCCCGACTGGATGGAAGGCGCAGCCTTTGCCTGGCTGGCGGAGCGCTTTATCAAGCACAAACCCGGCAACCTGCCCGCCGTCACCGGCGCCAGCCGTCCGGCTGTGCTGGGTGCTCTCTACCCCGCACCCTAGATATCCCACAGATATGCAAATGACGACAAGCCCCGATATGGGGCTGTCGTCATGTCACATCATGAACAGTGGCACTTTGGCCAACACCCGTTGTTACATGGCATTGGTGGATTCAAAAATTTTGTCGGCGGACGCTTCGACAAAGCCCGGATAGAGCACGCCATCAGGCTGCGGGTAGCGCAGGGCAAACTCGTAGAAGCAGCTCGGGATGGTACGCACCCCATCGCTGAACGGCACCTCTGCTTTGTCGGCCATGGTGGAGGATTGCTCCAGCATCACCTGCGGGTCCCCTTTCACCTCGCCACCCACGCTGTTGAGCACGAAACCCGCCGTCTTGAGCGCCGCATTGACCTGATGGATGGTGTCAAAATCCTTCAACTTGTTGATATTGACCGTGAAGTGGTTGGCACGATAGCCCCATGCCGCCATCCAGGCCGCGTACTCACTCTCCGCCAGCAGAGTCTGATAATCGGCATAGGAGACCTGCCAGGGGGCACCAGTGTAGAGAAATGCCGGGGTATCGGTCAGATGATCGGGCACCTGATCCGCCAGCTTATGGATAATGGCCTGTGCGCCTGCGGAGAGTTCTTCGACCTTCAGCTCACTGATAAACACCTTGGGAGCGTCCGGATCTTTGTGCTCAAAGTGCTTGGCGTAGAGCTTCTTGGCCTTGAAGACGTACTCGCCCTTCTGCTCGTAACCGAGCGCCAGGAAGTGGGCGGCCAGCTTCTCCAGCCCCAGCTTTGGCAGGTTATAGGTACGAAACGCCACGTGATCGTTGACGATGGGCTCGCCGCCACCCAGCAGGGTGTGCACCTTGAGGGCACTCGGAGTCACCTTGATGTAGTTGTCCCACAGATGGCTGAACAGAGTGTCGATATCCTTTTGCATCTATCTTTCCTTTGATTGCGGGTACGAAACGGGGCCCCGATGGGTGCCCCTTGTAGTTGTCCGTTTAGAAGAAGAGGCCCGGCGAGAGCTGCTCCGGCATAGCGGCCTTGCTGTCTTCGACCGACGCAACCGGATAAGCACAGTAGTCAGCAGCGTAGTAGGCGCTCGCCCTGTGGTTGCCGGAAGCGCCGATACCGCCAAACGGCGCAGCACTGGAGGCACCGGTGATGGGCTTGTTCCAGTTGACGATGCCAGCGCGGATCCGCTTGAAGAAGTGATTCCAGTCCGCCTCCTTGTCACCCAGCAGACCGGCCGAGAGGCCGTAGCGGGTAGCGTTGCCCTGATCGATAGCGGCATCGAAATCATCGTAACGAATGAGTTGCAGTAGCGGGCCGAAGTACTCTTCGTCCGGCAGCGCGCTCACTGAGGTCACGTCGATGATGCCCGGGGAGACAAAGCCGGTGCCCGCTTTCAGGTGCTCAAGCACCTGCAGGCTCTCGCCGCCCAGCTGTTGCAGGTTGGCTTGTGCCTCGACCATGCCAATCGCAGCTTTCTCGCTGATCATTGCCCCCATAAACGGCTGTTCGGCGGCGTCGTAGAGGCCGACCTTGATCTTGCCTACCACCTCGACCAGTCGTTTGACCAGCGCATCGCCACGCTCACCGCGCTCGACAAACAGGCGACGGGAGCAGGTGCAGCGCTGACCGGAAGTGATGAACGCCGACTGGACAATGGCATGGACGGCGCCGTCGATGTCGCTCACATCTTTCACGATCAGCGGGTTGTTACCGCCCATCTCCAGCGCCAGAATTTTGCCCGGCTGGCCGGCAAACTGTTGATGGAGGAAATGGCCGGTGCGGGAGGAGCCGGTAAAGAAGAGGCCGTCGATATCGGGATTGCCCGCCAGCGCCTTGCCGGTCTCGACCTCCCCTTGCACCAGATTGAGCACCCCCTTGGGCAATCCGGCCTGCTGCCACACCTTGACCATGGCCTCGGCCACCATGGGGGTCAGCTCGGAGGGTTTGAACACCACGGCGTTACCCGCGATCAGGGCCGGGACTATATGGCCGTTGGGCAGATGGCCCGGGAAGTTGTAGGGGCCGAACACAGCCACCACGCCGTGGGGCTTGTGACGGACAAACGCTTTGGCGCCCGGCATGGCATTTTCAACGGTGCCGGTGCGCTCGTCGTGGGCACGAATGGAGATGGCAATCTTGCCCTGCATGGCGGCTACTTCAGTGCGGGTCTCCCACAACGGTTTGCCGGTTTCGCGGGCGATGGTCAGGGCCAGCGCCTCTTTCTGCTCGCCGAGCAGGTCGGCATAACGGCGCACTATGGCCAGACGATCTTCAAGGCTCATATCCGCCCAGTTGTAGAAGGCGGCACGGGCGGCCTTGACGGCAGCATCCCCTTGCGCCGCACTGGCGGCAGCCCCCTGCCAGATCACCTCGTTCTTGGCCGGATCGGTTGACTCGAACGGCTTGCCTTCACCGGCAAGCCACTGACCGTCGATAAATTGCACTAACTGGCTCATCCATTCACTCCCTGTCGCTGGCAGGCAGCCTCGGCTGCCTGCCTGATAATCGGTTTGCTTGTCCTGTTTGTCTCAGTCGAGGTCGACCACCCGCACCATGTCGCCATCCTGTACCTTGAGTGCCGCCGCCATCTTGGGCGGGATGATGGCTTCGTGCTTGTCGAGATCGACCCGGATATTGCCGTAGCAGGCGCGGTAATGCTCGAAACGGCTGTTGCAGATAAGGTGGGTCTTGCCACCGATGGGCTCGCCCACCAGCACCCGCAGTTTCTTGCTGCGGCGCACGCTGCGGATATTCTTCACGTCGCACTCGACGGTGGGGCCCGCATCGAAAATATCGACGTAGCCACGGTTCACGAAGCCCTCGTCCTGCAGCATCTTGATGGCCGGGCGAGTCTTCTCGTGGGTCTGACCGATAACGGCCCGCGCCTCTTTGCTCAGCAAATTGACGTAGATGGGGTACTTGGGCATCAGTTCGGCGATAAAACGCTTCTTGCCGATGCCGGTCAGATAGTCGACGGTGGGAAAATCCATCGAGAAGAAGTGGGTTTGCAGCCACTCGTAGAAGGGGCTGTGACCGTTGGCATCGGAGACGCCGCGCATTTCGGCGAAGACGGTCTCGTCAAACAGCTCGGGGTGCTCGGCCATAAACAGAAAGCGGTGCTTGGAGAGCAGGCGGCCGTTGAGCCCTTCGCGGGCACATTCGCGCAAGAACAGGGTGCAGAGCTCGGAGTTGCCGGTGTAGTCGTTGGAGAGAGTCAGGGTTTCAACGACGTTGTAGATGCCGAGCTTGGGAGAAGAGTGCACCACTTTGCCGATGTGGTAGTTGTAAAACGGCTGGGAGAGGCCAACCGCGGCATCGATGGCACAGGTGCCGACCATCTCGCCGGTCTCCAGATCCTCAGCCACGAAGAAGTAGAGGCAGTCCCCCTTGCCGGCGGGCTTGTCGGAAAAAGTCTGGGTAGAAGCATCGATCTTGCGCTGCAGCAACTCATCGTTGACGGGCAACGAGGTCATGCCGGTGCCGGACTCGATGGCGCAGGTCTTGAGCCCGGCAAAATCTTTTTGCTCGATGGGACGGATAACCAACATAAATGACAACTCCCTTTCATTGACGACAGGTGGGGGCCCGGCTCCTGCCGGGAGAGCTCCCCACCTCAATTTGGAATCAGGCGTTGACCACCTGGGCAACCGCCTTCTCGAAGCGGGCCAACCCTTCCTTGATGTCCGCTTCCGGGATCACCAGTGAAGGGGCAAAACGAACCACGTTGGTACCGGCAACCAGTGCCATCAGCCCCTGATCGATAGAGGCCAGCAGGAAGTCGCGGGAACGCCCCTTGAAGTCCTCGCTCAGAGCGGCACCCAGCAGCAGCCCCTTGCCACGCACTTCGCTAAAGCAGTGGTATTTGGCGTTGATCGCCTCAAGCCCATCGCGGAACAGCTGTTCGCGCCGCTTGACCCCGTCCAGTACCTCGGGAGTATTGATCACGTCGATCACTGCCTCGGCGACCGCACAGGCCAGCGGGTTACCGCCGTAGGTAGAGCCGTGAGTGCCCACTTTCAGGTAAGAAGCGATTTCGTCGGTGGTCAGCATGGCGCCGATGGGGAAACCGCCCCCCAGCGCCTTGGCGCTGGTGAGGATGTCCGGCGTGACGCCGAGCCCCATATAGGCATAGAGATCACCGGTCCGGCCGACCCCTGACTGCACTTCGTCATACACCAGCAGGGCATTGTGTTTGTCGCACAGCTCGCGCACCCCTTTGGCAAACTCGTCGGTAGGACGAATAATGCCACCCTCCCCTTGCAGCGGCTCCATCACCACGGCGCAGGTGTTGTCGGAGATCACCTCGGCTAGTGCCGCCAGATCGTTGTAGGGAACATGGGTAATGTCACCGGGCTTGGGACCGAAGCCATCGGAGTAGGCAGCCTGGCCACCGACGCTGACGGTAAAGAAGGTACGACCGTGGAAGCCCTGATTGAAGGCGATGATCTGGGTCTTCTGCTCGCCAAACTTCTCGATGGCGTAGCGGCGAGCCAACTTGAGGGCAGCTTCATTCGCTTCGGCGCCGGAGTTGCAAAAGTAGACCTTGTCGGCAAAGGTGGCCGCGACCAGCTTCCTGGCCAGACGCAGGGCCGGTTCGTTGGTCATTACGTTGGAGAGGTGCCACAGCTTCTCGCCCTGGGTTTTCAGAGCCTCGACCAGCTTGGGATGACAGTGACCCAGGCCGTTAACGGCGATACCACCGGCGAAGTCGACATACTCGCGCCCCTCCTGATCCCAGACACGTGACCCTTCACCACGCACCGGGATGATCTTGGCGGGCGCATAGTTGGGAACCATCACTTCATCAAACACTTCACGTGTCACTGCCAACAACTCTGACATATAGCTCTCCTTCAGATTCGGCGACAGAATAATCCACCGCCTAAAAGTTAAATCCGTGTAAACGTGACGGGATTATCACAGAAATAAAGTAAAAAGTCTGTAACAAGACGACCTATGAGGAACAATGTTCGATTGACCTTGAGATTTTAGGCAACCGCATTGCATAACGACTCAGGGGGGCTTGGCAAGAGATAATTTGGGCTGGAAGGGGGCTGAATAAAGTGTCAGAGAAATATTTTTTACCTTCTTTCAAACTTGAGAAGGTGATCACAAATTTTTATGAACAGGACAGAAAATTGGCCAGCAGCAAATGGCCCTGTTCGCTCAAAATACTCTCCGGATGGAACTGAACACCCTCGACAGGAAGTGTCTTATGGCGTAATCCCATGATTTCGTCAAACGAGCCATCGGCATGCTCGCTCCAGGCGGTGACCTCGAAGCAGTCGGGCAGCGTGTCGCGCTCCACCACCAGTGAGTGATAACGGGTCACCCGCAAGGGATCCTTTAGACCGTAGAATACCCCTTCGCCGCGATGGCGAATCAGGGAGGTCTTGCCATGCATCACCTGACGCGCGCGAACCACGCGGGCACCAAACGCCTGCGCCAGCGACTGGTGGCCAAGGCAGACGCCAAGAATGGGTAGCTTGCCGGCGAAGTGGCTGATGGCATCGAGAGAGATCCCCGCCTCATTGGGTGTACAAGGACCGGGAGAGATCACCAGAAAACGGGGGGAGAGCTGCGCTATGGCATCAAGCGTCAGTTCATCATTGCGCTTGACCACAACCTCTTGTCCCAGGGCGCCGAAATATTGCACCAGATTCCAGGTAAAAGAGTCGTAGTTATCGATCAACAACAGCATGAGATAACCAACAGTGGAGAATTAACGATCGAGATAACGACCCTGTTCCATTTCCCGTTCACGCTGACACTCGGCCAGATAGATGGCTGCAGCGATGGCAGCAGTCTTGTGATGTTTATCGATGGCATTGGAGACCATCAATTGCAGGGTATTGAGGTTTTTCGCCTTGCGGAACTTGCGCAGCCAGTGACCTTTATCACTCAGCTCTTCAATCGAAATATTTGGTTGAACAGACATGCGTACTCTTGGGGATATAACCCGGGTTGAAATAAAGAATTAAACAAAATACAACGTGGGAAAATAAAGAAAGCCAGGCAAATACCCAGCTCTCTTCTACTACACCTTCCCAGTATGTCAGGCTCGAGGAACGAAGCCGACTACATCATATACGCTGGTCAGGGTTTTTTCAGCTCTTTCACGCGCCTTTTGTGCCCCTTCGGCAAGAATCGCAATCAGATGGGCCTCATCCTGACGCAACTCGTGGAAACGAGCCTGGATCGGTTCCAGCAGCGCAACCACGGCTTCGGCGGTCTCGGTCTTGAGGTGACCATACATCTTGCCTTCGAAGTGCTGCTCCAGCTCGGGGATGGAGCGGCCGGTCACACCGGACATCAGGGTCAGCAGGTTGGAGACACCCGGTTTGTTTTCCGGGTCGAAACGCACCACCGCCGGCTCGTCGGAGTCGGTCACCGCACGCTTGATCTTCTTGACGATCTGCTTGGGATCTTCCAGCAGGCCGATGAAGTTGGCCTCGTTGTCATCAGACTTGGACATCTTCTTGGTCGGATCCTGCAGGCTCATCACCCGTGCCCCTTCGGTCGGAATGAAGGGTTCCGGCATGGTGAACACGTCACCATAGAGGTTGTTGAAACGGGTGCAGATGTCGCGGGTCAGCTCCAGATGCTGCTTCTGGTCGTTGCCGACCGGCACCTGATTGGCCTGATAGAGCAGAATATCAGCGGCCATCAGCACCGGATAACCGAACAGGCCGACGTTGACGTTGTTCTCGAAACGGGCTGACTTGTCCTTGAACTGGGTCATGCGCGACAGCTCACCCATCTGGGTATAGCAATTGAGGATCCAGCCCAGCTCGGCGTGCTGCGGCACGTGAGACTGGATGAAGACAGTGCTCTTCTTGGGATCGATACCGACCGCTAGATAGAGGGCAGCCGCGTCCAGACAAGCTTTGCGCAGGGCGGCCGGGTCCTGACGAGTGGTGATGGCATGCAGGTCGACGATGCAGTAGAGGCAGTCGAACTCATCCTGCATGTTGACCCACTGACGCAGGGCCCCCATGTAGTTGCCGATGGTCAGTTGACCGGAGGGTTGCGCTCCGCTCAATACGATTGGTTTAGTCATGAGAGTGTTAATCCTTGTTATTCAGCCAGCCCAGCTGCGCTATTAGACCAAAAGTGCATCGAGCTGGGCAAACTGCTCGAATACCCAGTCTGGATGGGAGTCGGCGATGGGACGGCCATAGTTGTAGCCGTATGTAAGACCCACCACCTTCATGCCAGCCGCCTTGGCCGCCAGCACGTCATTTTCTGAGTCGCCCACCATTAGAGTGCGAGCCGGGCTCACCCCCAACTCTTGGCAAGCGTGCAGCAAGGGCTCCGGGCTCGGCTTCTTGACCGGCACACAGTTGCCACCTAGCCAGAGCGCGAAGCAATCGCTGATACCGAGGGCATCCAGAATAGGGGCGACAAAGTCGCTCGGCTTGTTGGTGACGATCGCCTGCTTGTAGCCCAGGCTTTGCAAGCGACGCAGACTCTGCGCCACCCCGTCATACATCGCCAGCCCTTGCAGCAGGCAGGCGTTGTAGTGCTGGAAAAAGATCGGTCTGGCCTTGGTAAACAGCTCGGGATCGGCCTCGCGATAGGCGAGCGCCCGCTGGATCAGCTTGTCAGCCCCGTTGCCGACCCAAGTACGGATCACCGCTTCATCAGCCTGCGCCAGACCGAGGTCTGCCAGAGTCAGATTGACTGCCAGCGCCAGCTGGGCGGCGCTGTCAATGAGGGTGCCGTCCAGATCGAACAGCACCAAATCAAATGCACGCTCAGCGTGTGACATGAGCCAGCTCCGCACGCATCTTGTCGATCACCGCTTTATAGTCAGGCTGGCTGAAAATAGCAGAGCCGGCGACAAACATGTCGGCGCCCGCTTCGGCGATCTCGCGAATGTTGTCGACCTTCACCCCGCCATCGATCTCGAGTCGGATATCGCGGCCGCTCTCGTCGATCAGACGACGCACCTGACGCAGCTTGTCGAGGGTACCGGGGATAAAGCTCTGGCCACCGAAGCCCGGGTTGACCGACATCAGCAGGATCACGTCCAACTTGTCCATCACATACTCGAGGCAGGAGAGCGAGGTAGCAGGATTCAGCACCAGACCCGCCTGGCAGCCCATCTCCTTGATGAGGCCCAAAGAGCGATCAACGTGATCAGAGGCTTCCGGATGGAAGGTGATGAGGGAAGCACCGGCCTTGGCAAAATCGGGAATGATGCGATCCACCGGCTTGACCATCAGGTGCACGTCGATGGGGGCCTCGATACCGTAGTCACGCAGCGCCTGACAGACCATGGGGCCAATGGTCAGGTTGGGGACATAGTGGTTGTCCATCACGTCGAAGTGAACCACGTCGGCACCGGCAGCCAGTACCTTGGCTACATCGTCACCCAGACGGGCAAAATCGGCAGAGAGGATCGAGGGGGCAATCAGAAAGTCTTTCATCAGCATCATCCATTGGCAGCCAGGGAGAAAAAGCGGCGCAATTTTAACGTAAAAGGCGGGCGAAAACGACTCGAATGCGGGGTAAATGGGGCAATCGCCTCCCCTCTCCCAGCCACCCGGGTTTTGGGGCATCGGCACGGGCGCGGACTCGCCCATAAAAAACGGCGCCCTTGGGCGCCGCATGGTCTGTTACGTCAGTGGCAGCAGTTCACTGTCGCTGGGATAGTAGCCCTGCTCAGGTTCGATTCCGGGGGGATAGAGCGCCAGCAACTCGGCCACCTTGTTGCGGGTGCCGCCGTTGCGACTGATGGTGCGCTTGACCAGGATTTCGTCGAGGCGGGCACCGCGATAAAGCTCACGAGTCAGCTCGATATCATGGTTGCTGATCAGCACCGGCACCCCTTTGTGAGCAGCTGTGTGGCGGGCCAATCGCGCCAGGATCGCCTGATCATCCAGGGTAAACCCACCGGAGGCATAGGTGGTGAAGCTCGCCGTAGTGGAGAGCGGCGCATAGGGTGGATCACAGTAGATAACCCAATCCTCTTCGGCACGCTTGATGGCATCGGCGTAGCTCTCGCAGATAAAGGTCGCCTTCTGCGCCTTTTCGGCAAAGGCCCACAGCTCTTTTTCCGGGAAATAGGGTTTCTTGTAGGAACCGAACGGCACGTTGAAGCCGCCCTTCTTGTTGTAGCGGCACAGTCCGTTGAAACCGTGACGGTTGAGGAACAGGAACAAGAGTGCCCGCTCGAAGGTGGTCTCGGTCTGATTGAACTGGGTACGCAGCCGGTAATAGGCCGCCTTGTGGTTGTGCTCTGCCACAAACAGCTTGCGCGCCTCGGCAATGAAACTGTCCGGCGTCAGCTTGAGGTGGTTGTACAGGCAGATCAGATCCGGATTGATGTCGTTGAGCACATACGCGTCGTAGTCGGTGTTGAGAAACACAGACCCGGCCCCGACGAAGGGCTCCAGCAACACACGCCCGGCCGGCAGGCGCTCGGCAATCTCTTCAACCAGGGAGTATTTTCCCCCGGCCCATTTTAAAAAAGCGCGTGTTTTTTTCATGGAAATCCGGTGTGTAAGAAGGCAAGACCCAAAAAGGGGGACGATTCTACCCCCTTATCCGGTATCAAGGCTATTGCTTCAGCTCTTTTTGTACCTGTGCAAACGACTTGGGCCAGGGCTGACCTTTCAGCAAGGCTGGCGGAAGCTTGCGAATGGCACTCTTGGCCTGGGTCAGACCGGCATAATCCCCTTGCAGCACCACGTACCAGGGGCTGCCACGGAATTTGGTTTGATAGACCCATACCTTGCCCGCCAGACCATGCTCGGCGACAAATTGATCCACCGCCTTGGTGTTGCTCGCCCCCATCAGCTGAACGCTGTAGTGATTGCGCGGCTTCTTGTTCAAGGTGGCGACCGGTGTCAGGACCACCTTGGGTGCAGGCGCGGCAACCGGCTCGTTGCTGGCTGTTTTGGTGGTGGCCGCAGGCGTTGCGGTTGTCACCGGATTCAGTACTTTGGCGGTACTGGCTGGCGCCGTGGTTGCGATTGCACCACTGGGGGCTGTGCCACTCGGGTTCTTGCCGGTCAGCTCGTCCACCACGTCAGTAGGCAGTGCGCCGCTCACCTTGGGTTCGGTCATCAGCTTTTGCACGACCTCGTCAGAGATCACCACCCGACGCCCTTCGTAATTGGTTGATTCGGTGGTCACAGTTTCGCTCTCCACCGATTTGGGCAGCACTTTCGCCTCC
This sequence comes from Aeromonas sp. 604176, assembly GCF_049170755.1. Lineage (NCBI taxonomy): Bacteria > Pseudomonadati > Pseudomonadota > Gammaproteobacteria > Aeromonadales > Aeromonadaceae > Aeromonas > Aeromonas sp. 604176. The sequence continues at coordinate 2,471 of NZ_JAAKNE010000060.1, read as the reverse complement.
GGCTGCCAATCTTTCACAACCCCGTTTGGATTGCTGGCTGCATCGCTGTTTTGCGCACCTTGTGCAGCGGAATCTGTATTCGAACCGCCAGCGGTGAGGGGATCGCCTCCCGCTACCGGGATCGGCAATGCCGTGTTCTGCGCAGGATCCTGCAGCGCCGGTTTGCTTTCATTGTCAAACAGCGCAGGCAGCAGGTAGCTCAACGCCAGCAGCCCGCCAGCGACCAACGCGATAGCGGTGGCAATCTTCTTGACAGGCAACTCCGCCTGACGCTTCTTGGGCCTTCTGTCGGTCATGATATCCTCCAGTGACTGCATGATGGTGGCCGGATGTCCATTCGCCGTTTTCAGGATCTCTTCCACTTGCAGCTTGGGCAGGAGAGCCGCCGGGATCTTGAGCTCTTTGGCTTTTTCATACAAGAAGATGCGCTGCTCCGGCGGGCTCAGTGGCGGCACTTCCAGCTCAAGGGCTGGCATGGCTCGCCCTTTGAGCTGCGGCCGTTGGGTACGACACCAGACGTCACTGCCCGAGACGATAATGGCCAGCTGATGGGGCGCCGCCAGGGTATCGTTGTGACGGCTGATGGTCCACAACTCTCCCAGCAGTTCAGCCGGTAACAGGTCGGCCCGCTCTATCAGCAGCAACAGGGTGGCAGGCTTGCCCCCTTCCAGCATGCGAAAGAAACTATCAGCAAGGGCATCCTGCGGGTTGAATAGGGGACGTGCCACCACCTGGGGCAGCAACAGTTGACGCACATCCACCATCTTCATGGCAGGCGTGCCGATCAGGCTCACCACCCGCACTTTTTCCGGCAACACGCCGAGCAGGGATTCGCACAGGGTACCGCGACCACAACCGGGTTTACCGGAGAGAAAAATGAAAGGGTGATTGAATTCAATCAGATGCAGCAGCCGGTCAACCAGCTGCCGCTGGGAAGGAAGTTTTAGCAGTTTATTCGTCACGACCAGACTCGATCACCGCCAGCAACTCGGCATCGGACACATCCCCCACCACCTGCGCATGGCCGATGCCAACCGGCAACACCAGACGCAGCTTGCCTTCAAGCACCTTCTTGTCACGGCGCATATGGCGAATAAAGGCGGCGAAATCCATCTCGGCAGGCGCATGAATGGGCAGATTGGCGGCCAGCAGCAGGGCGCGCACTCGCGCGACGTCCGCTTCGCTCATATCGCCACGGGCCTGCGCAGTCCAGGCTGCCAGCATGGTGCCGGCGGATACCGCTTCACCATGCAGCCAGTTGCCATACCCCTGCTCGGCCTCGATGGCATGACCAAAGGTGTGGCCCAGATTGAGCAGCGCACGGACGCCGTGCTCGGTCTCATCCTGACCGACCACATCGGCTTTGATCTCGCAGCAGCGTTTGATGGCGTAGGCCAGCGCGGCAGGTTCCAGCTGTTGCAGACGCACCATGTTCTGCTCCAGCCAGCTGAAGAAATCAGCATCCCAAATGATGCCGTACTTGATCACCTCGGCCATCCCTGCGGCAAATTCGCGGGCTGGCAAGGTACTCAGACATTCGGTATCGATAACAACTTGTTTGGGCTGATAAAAAGCCCCAATCATGTTCTTGCCGAGGAGGTGGTTGACCGCGGTTTTACCGCCAACAGAGGAGTCAACCTGGGAGAGCAGAGTGGTCGGGATCTGGATAAAAGGAATGCCACGTTGATAGCTTGCTGCCGCAAAGCCCACCACATCCCCGATCACGCCGCCCCCCAGAGCGATCAGTGTCGTATCGCGCCCATGGTTGGTTTCAAGCAGAGCAGACATGATCTGCTCAAAGGTCGCCAGGTTCTTGTACGCCTCGCCGTCGGGCAGAACAAGGTGTTCCACCTGAAAATCCGCCAGCAGGGAAGTCACTTTCTCAAGATAGAGCGGGGCGACGACCGTATTGGTCACTATCATCACCCGCCTGCCCTTGATGCTTGCTGCCAGCACCTCGGGGTGCTGTAGCAAACCGGCAGCTATCTCGATGGGATAGCTGCGCTCACCCAGTTCGACCTTCAACCGTTCCATGGACGTCCTCTAGATTACATACCGATCAGCTTTACAATTTGATTGGCAACGATTTTTGCGCTCTGGTCATCGGTGTGCACAACAAAGTCGGCAACCTCTTCATACAGGGCATTGCGCTCTTGTGCCAGACGTTCCAGCACTTCGCGTGCCGGTTCTTCGGTCTGTAGCAGAGGGCGGCGTTTGTCTCGCTGTGTGCGCGCCAGCTGCTTTTCGATAGTGGTTTCGAGGTAGACCACGATGCCACGAGCAGACAACTTGTTGCGGGTTTCGCGACTCTTGATGGCACCGCCACCCGTCGCCAGCACGATACCCTGCTGCTCTGACAATTCGCCGATCACCTTCTCTTCGCGAATCCGGAAACCTTCTTCGCCTTCAACATCGAACACCCAGCCGATATCAGCACCACTGCGGCGCTCAATCTCATGATCTGAGTCGAA
>NZ_JAAKNE010000059.1:0-24393 GCF_049170755.1 Aeromonas sp. 604176 | reverse complement strand
GAATCAACACCAGACTCCATCCATCCAGATTACGGCGAGACCATGGAAAAGACTTTTAATCACAACGCCATCGAACAGGCGCTCTATCAGCACTGGGAAGCCCAGGGTTACTTCAAGCCCCACGGCGACACCAGCAAAGACTCCTTCTGCATCATGATCCCGCCGCCGAACGTCACCGGCAGCCTGCACATGGGTCATGCCTTCCAGCAGACCCTGATGGACACTCTGATCCGCTACAACCGCATGCAGGGCAAGAACACCCTGTGGCAGGCTGGTACCGACCACGCCGGTATCGCCACCCAGATGGTAGTTGAGCGCAAGATCGCCGCAGAAGAGGGCAAAACTCGCCACGATTACGGCCGTGATGCCTTCATCGACAAGATTTGGCAGTGGAAGGAAGAGTCCGGTGGCACCATCACCCGCCAGATGCGCCGTCTGGGCGACTCCGTAGATTGGGAGCGCGAGCGCTTCACCATGGATGAGGGTCTCTCCGCCGCCGTGCAGGAAGTGTTTGTTCGTCTCTACGAAGATGGCCTGATGTACCGCGGCAAGCGTCTGGTGAACTGGGATCCGAAACTCAACACCGCCATCTCCGATCTGGAAGTGGAGAACCGCGAGATCAAGGGCCACATGTGGCACCTTCGTTATCCGCTGGCCAATGGAGCCAAGACCGCCGAAGGCAAGGATTACCTGATCGTCGCCACCACCCGTCCGGAGACCATGCTGGGCGATACCGCCGTGGCCGTGAACCCGGAAGACCCGCGCTACAAGGCGCTGATCGGCCAGCACATCATGCTGCCGCTGGTGAACCGTCTGATCCCCATCGTCGCCGACGAACACGCCGACATGGAGAAGGGCACCGGGTGCGTGAAGATCACCCCGGCCCACGACTTCAACGATAACGAAGTGGGCAAGCGCCACAGCCTGCCGATGATCAACATCTTCACTCTGGACGCCCACGTGCGTGCCGAGGCCGAAGTTGTCGACACCAACGGCAACCCGAGCACTGCCTACGATGCCGCCCTGCCGGCCGAGTTCGCCGGTCTGGAGCGCTTCGCCGCCCGTAAAGCGATTCTGGCCAAGCTGGAAGAGCTGGGTCTGCTGGACGAGATCAAGGATCACGTGCTGCAACAGCCTTACGGCGATCGCGGTGGCGTGCCCATCGAGCCGATGCTGACCGACCAGTGGTACGTGCGCGTGGCACCGATGGCCAAGACCGCCATCGAAGCGGTGGAGGATGGCCGCATCCAGTTCGTGCCGAAGCAGTACGAAAACATGTACTTCTCCTGGATGCGCGACATTCAGGACTGGTGCGTCTCCCGTCAACTGTGGTGGGGTCACCGCATCCCGGCATGGTATGACGACGCAGGCAATGTCTACGTTGGCCGCAGCGAAGATGAAGTGCGCGCCAAGCACAGCATCCCGGCCGTAACCGTACTGCGTCAGGACGAAGATGTGCTCGACACCTGGTTCAGCTCCGCCCTGTGGACCTTCTCCACCCTGGGCTGGCCGAACAACACAGAGGCGCTCAAGACCTTCCACCCGACCGACGTGCTGATGAGCGGCTTCGACATCATCTTCTTCTGGATTGCCCGGATGATCATGATGACCATGCACTTCATCAAGGACGAAAACGGCCAGCCACAAGTCCCGTTCAAGACCGTCTACATCACCGGCCTAATCCGTGACGAAGAGGGCCAGAAGATGTCCAAGTCCAAGGGCAACGTGCTGGACCCCCTCGACATGATCGATGGCATCTCGCTGGAAGATCTGCTGGAGAAGCGCACCGGCAACATGATGCAGCCGCAGATGGCCGAGAAGATCGCCAAGCGTACCGCCAAGCAATTCCCGGAAGGGATCGATGCCCACGGTACCGACGCCCTGCGCTTCACGCTGGCAGCGCTGGCCTCTACCGGTCGTGACATCAACTGGGACATGAAGCGCCTGGACGGCTACAACAACTTCTGCAACAAGTTGTGGAACGCCTCCCGCTATGTGCTGATGAACACCGAAGATCAGGATTGCGGTTTTGCCGGCGGCGAAATGCAGTTCAGTCTGGCGGATCGCTGGATCCAGTCCCAGCTGCAAGTAGCCATCCGTGACTTCCGTACCGCCCTCGATACCTACCGCTTCGACATCGCGGCTGGCGTGCTGTACGAGTTTATCTGGAACCAGTTCTGTGACTGGTATCTGGAGCTGACCAAGCCGGTGCTGACCAAGGGTTCCGAGGCCGAGCAGCGCGCTGCCCGCCATACCCTCGTGACCGTGCTGGAAACCCTGCTGCGTCTGGCGCACCCGATCATCCCGTTCATCACCGAGACCATCTGGAAATCGGTCGCCCCGCTGGCTGGCGTACACGCCGACACCATCATGATTCAGGCCTTCCCGGAGTTCGACGCCGCCAAGGTGGACGAAGCCGCGATGGCGGATCAGGAGTGGGTGAAGGAGTTCATCGTCAGCATCCGCAACATCCGCGCCGAGATGAACGTGGCCCCGAGCGTGCCCCTCAACGTGCTGCTCCAGTGCGATGCCAAGGATGCCCAGCGCGCCGCTGACAACGAGGCCTTCCTCAAGTCGCTGGCCCGTCTGGAATCCATCCGCGTACTGGCGGACGGTGAAACCGCCCCGCTGTCAGTGAAGAAGCTGATCGGTGCTACCGAACTGATGATCCCGATGGCCGGTCTCATCGACAAGGACGCCGAACTGGCCCGTCTGGCCAAAGAGGTTGCCCGTCTGGTGGGCGAGTGCGGCCGCATCGAAGGCAAGCTTGGCAACGAAGCCTTCGTTGCCAAGGCGCCGGAAGCGGTCATCGCCAAAGAGCGCGAGAAGCTGGAAGATTACCGTCTCCAGCTGACCAAGCTGGAAGCCCAGCAGGCCGAGATCGCCGCGCTGTAAGCACCGCCCTAACCGATACAACAAAGCCCCCTGCCAAGGGGGCTTTTTCATATCCGCGCTTCCCGTTTCAGCTCACCAGCAGCCAGCCGCAGAAGCCGAAATAGAGCAGCGCGGCCAGTACCAACCGCTCTGCGGTCATCACTCCCTTTCTGAAGCCCCACCAGAGCAACCCTACCGCCAGTAGCGTGACCAACGAGGAGGCCATCATGGCGCCATCCAGCAGCCAGGGGGTAAAGAGCAGACAGAACGCCTTGGGGATAGTGCCCTGGATCATCATGGCCCCGGAGATATTGGCCAGTGCCAGCCGGTTCTTACCCTGTCGCACCCAGATCAGCACGTTCATCAACTCCGGCATCTCGGTCGCCACCGGGCTCAGCAGCAGGGCCGCCAGCACCGGCGAGAGGCCAAACAGCTCGCCCATGCTCTCCAGCTGATGAACAAACAGCTGCGCCGCCAGCGCCACCACTACCAGCGCCGCCAGCGTCTGCAGCAGCACCTTGCCAAGGGGCGGGATCCCGGCATTTGGAGCCAGCTTGAGGGGCTCCGGCAGCTCGACCTCATGGCTGTCGCTTTGTTTCAGCTCGCGCCTCACATAAACGAGGTAGACCAGCACGAACAGAGGCGCCAACCAGCTCTTGCCGGTGAAGGCGACCAGACCCAGCATGGTCGCCACCAAAAAGATCCCCATAAACCAGCGCTGATCCCGGCCAATCTCGCGCTGTACCTCGCCATCGATGGCCCGTTCGGTACGCCCCATGCAAAGCAGCAGGGTGAGGCCGACCGCCGCGTAGCCGATGGTAGCCAGCACCAGCGGCCCGCCGAGGGCGGCACCGATGCCAATCTCTTGCAGGGCGGTCGTGTTACCCATCAGCAGGGCGGTCAGGGTGACGATGCATTCGGGCAGCGCCGTACCCAGTGCAGCCAGCAGCGAACCAGTGGCACTTTGCGAGAGTTTGAAGTGGTGTCCGGTCCATTCGATGCCGTTAACGAAGTATTCGCAGGCAAGGTAGATGGTGACCGCAGAGACGAGAAATAACAGCAGGGTAATCAACATAATAGATACCGCCAGGCGAGCAGAATAACCGATGGACCCGACATGGCTCGCCCGGCTGGCGTGCATATCGAGGCCAAAGGTCTTGCAGAGCGATAGTGCCTATCGCCGCCCATGCCATGGATGCGAGGATCCAAGAGTGTTGACATGGGCCCGGCCCGGAATACGGGCGGGTTGCTACTCCCCAATGACTGAGGGGACGTTTTACCAACTCGACCGTCACCTCACAAGGCAAATTACTGATAACTCATTCAATAAGTTGTAAGGAAATGTATCGCCAGCCTCCCCTCCCCGCCACCATTACGCTGTTGGCACACCGATTGCTGTATGTAGTTCACTATCCACAACAGTTTGGGAAGGATGAACAATGAAACGGTGGATCCAACATTTCTATCAACTGAACCGCCTCAATTGGCTGATGGTCTGGTTGTTGCTCTGCTGCAGCATCATTCTGCTGTTTCCGGCCGGGCTGATGAAAGGGGCTGTCAGCCAGTGGGCTGCGGATCATGCGGCCTGGCTGGGGGTCGGCATGCTGATCGCCATCTCCTACTTCTGCAGTCAGGGCTTCCTGATCGCCTGGGAGTGGGCTTGCGAAGAGTGGCAGGCGCGCCGTCAGCAGGACCAGCTGGCCCAGATGATCGGCTTCCTCGACTTCAACGAAAAGGCGGTGCTGCGCGAGTTCGTGCTGCAGCGTAAAAGCGTCATAAACTTGCCGATCACCGAGCCCGCCGTCAAAAACCTGATGGATGCCGGCGTCCTCACCTATGCCTACGGCAAGCCGACCCGAGATAAGGATGACGAGAACCAGATCCGCGCCCTGATGATCGCCCTGCCCGCCCGACCGCTGCTCACCTACAAGGTGCTGGGGCTGTCGCGTGGCAAGATGAGCGACGAACAGGTGGAGCAGATCATGAACGCCCGCCCCAAGTTCGCCCAGAAGGGGTTCCAGCGCTAACCGCCGCCCAACCGCCAGATACAAAAGAGCCGGACACTGTCCGGCTCTCTAATTTCTGCGCGATGCTCTGTACCATCCCTTACGTCTTGTTGTGCCCTAACCCTTTAGGCTGGAGCAAAAGCTCACATCCGCAACCTTGGTCAGCGGATCGAAGCTGTGATAGAGCTCGAAACAGGGTCGATCATCAAATTCGAAACCGGCCGCTACCACCTCACCGATATGTTGCTGCCAGAGTGCGGGGTACTGGGCCGGGTCGGTCACGGTAAAACGTGACTGGCCATAGCGGCCGCCCGCCAGCTGCTGGATCTCCACATTGCCGCGGCCTTTGGTCCCCGCCGGCACGGTGACGCAAATATCGGTGCGGCACTGCTGGGGAGCCGTCACTTCGGGGTTGTCGTGGTAGATGAAGATCCACTCCCCTTCGGCCAAGCCCAACCCGACAGCCCATTGATAGAGCTGGTCACACACCGGCTCATAGCCTATGCCGTAAGGGCCGGTGACCCGGATATAGGCCAGAGTGCGCGCAGCCATCTGTTCGGTTTTCATCTGTAGCCTCCTTTCACTGGAACGGCCTTCAGCATAATCAGAGACCCGGGCAGCCGCGTGTCCATTCTTGCTCAGTTGCAAGAGTGACGGCTGGCGGCGCAACATCCCCGGTGCCATGGCAAACTGCTTGCGAAACGCCTTGGCAAAGGCCTGTGAGCTGGCAAAACCGGCCGAGAAGGCAATCTCGGTGATCGGGTCGCGACTGTAGCAGAGAGAGCGAGCAGCCCGCTCCAACCGCAGGCGGCGCTGCATCTCGGCCGGGGTTTCACCGGTGACGGCGGTAAAGACCCGATGAAAGTGATAGCTGGAGAGCGCCGCAAGACTGGCCGCCTCACTGAGGCAGAGCTCGGGATTCTGCTCCAGCGCCCGGATCACCGGGCGCAATCTGGCCTGATAATCGACCATGCCGTTAGCGACTGACGCTCCCCGCCACTCTGGCCATATAGAGCGCATCCACATAACGCCCCTGGCGGAAGGCATAGTCACGGGCTCGCCCCTCCTCGGTAAAACCGAACTTGCGATAAAGCGCCTGTGCGGCCTCATTGTCGGTATAGACGGTCAGCTCAATCCGGTGCAGGTTGAGCCAGTTATCGGCCATCTCCAGCACGGACTCCAACAAGGCCGAACCAACCCCCTTGCCCGCCCAGTCATCCCGCACTCCCATGCCGATACTGGCCACATGCTTGCGTCTCGGATTGGGCTCAACCAGCAGCGAGAGCTGGCCTACCAGCAAGCCGTCAACATCGGCGACCAGTGCCACCACGCTGTCACTCTCCAACCGCTTCTGCCACTGGCTAAGGGGAGACATAGGCAAGTGCAAAGTGCCCGCCTGGGCATTGGGCATGGCATAGAGATCCCGCAAGGCGGGGGCATCGGCGGATTCGGCATGACGGATGGTAATCTGCATATGAGGCTCCTTCTCGAAACGTCCATCATGCATCATCCATCGCATCAGTCCATACAACCGGCACGGTCAGAGTGATTTATTGTCGGCAGACAGGGCTGCACACTGAGCCATTCAGCCAGTTTCATAGGTGAAAAAAACGGAGCAAACGCTCCGTTTTTCAATGCTTTATCAATCCCGGACGGAACGCGCTTCGCGCTCTTGCCGCTCCCTTGCCAACAGGCGTTTGTACCACCAGCTACTGCGACGACGTTGTGCATTGGAAGAGCGACGAGCCATTTCTTAGGTTCCAGCCAAGAGTAGAAAGGAGCTGCATTATGCGACAGGGATCACGTCCATGTCTTTAGCTGGATCAAGAAAAGCCTCACTGGCCCCCTGAAATCCTCTTCTGGTTTTGCTGCCATGTGGCCACTGGCAGCACCATCGCAGGGGAACGCCAGACTCTCAGGCCCACTCCAGCAATCAACCCGGCCCCGAGTTTACTTGACGGATAATCATACAGCCTGCTGGCATTGTGGAACCAATATGGTAGCCTGCCAGCGCCTGCAGGCAGTCTCTCGCTGCCACGCGCAAACTCCCGGTGAATTTGTCACGTCCTGACAAAATATAACCTTATTTATCAAATCGTTATTTGGATCTTATCCCAATGCGTATCATGCCGTTGCTCAAGGCTGCCTGCCTGAGCCTGATGTTGTCCGCCTGCGTTGCCCCATTGCTAATGATGAGCCCCACCAGCCAGCTGATGTGGGCCCTGCTCAAGCCGCTGGTCGGCTTTGACCCGAACGAGGTCAATCTGTTCGAACAACCCCTGATCAAGGATCGGATGACCGCCATCCTTGGCCCCAATTACGACAGCACCATGCAGTTGCTCAAGACTGCCGACAAGTTACAGCAGGAGGGGCCGCTTTTCTATGTGGTCTCCGAGTATGCGCCCGTGCCGGATATCGCCAAGCAGGCGGGGATGGTGTGGAACTCGCAAACCAACCAGATGTCTGTATTGCTGCAAAAAGGGGATGGCACCACCCTGACCTTCGGCGAAAATCTGGCGGGCACGGCACCGACATGGCCAACCGCCATGCAGGGCTGGCAGACCCCCACCAGCCAGCTCACCCCGGCGGCCAATGCCCTGACCGGTACGGCAACCAGTCAGAGTGGCGCCTCCCCCTTCTCCCTTGGCAGCGCGCTGGGCACAGTGACTCGCGGCGTCACCGGCTCGCTGACCAACAGCGCCAGCCAGGCCATCAGCGGCGCAGCCGCCAACGCCACAGGGCAGGCCACCCAAGCGGTAAGCCAAAGCGCGACCGATCTGACCCGTAGTGCAACCACCGCAGTCACTGCACCCGCCAAACAGGCGGTGAGCAGCACCGCTGCGACCGCAACGCAAGAAGCCACCAAGGCAGTTGCCGATCCTGCCAAGCAGGCCGTCAGCAGCGCAGCTGCGACCGCGACGCAGGAAGCGACCAAGGCCGTTGCCGTTCCTGCCAAACAAGCCGTCAGCAGCGCCGCTGCGACCGCGACGCAAGAAGCCACCAAGGCCGTTGCCGCTCCTGCCAAGCAAGCCGTCAGCAGCGCCGCTGCGACCGCGACGCAAGAGGCCACCAAGGCTGTTGTCGTTCCTGCCAAACAGGCAGTCAGCATCGCCGCAGCTACTGTGACACAGGAAGCCACCAAGGCTGTTGCCGCGCCAGCCAAACAGGCCGTCAGTGCCGCCCCCCATACGGCCGGAGAGAGCGCCACCGATGCCGCCATAGCAGCAGAAGCCGAGGCTCGCGCCAAGGCAGAGGCGGAGATGGAGGCCCTGCTAAAATAAACCGACAGGTCACCGCAAGGTGGCCTGTCGCGGTATCCGCGACCCGACTATGAACTTCCGGCCAAGGACACATAGACTGATAGGTAATTCCCTGCACAAGGAGTGCGCCATGCGATCCCTGCTCGCGGCCCTTATCGCCCTGCTCCTGCTGACCAGCTTCCCCGCACGGTCCGCCTTTATCTATTACTCGGAGCAGAACATGCCCCTCAACGGGCTGGACAAGGAGGGCAAGCCCATCGGGCTGGCAGTTGAGCTGCTGCGGCTGATGTGGCGCGAGCTGGGGGAGCCGGAGCAACCGATCCAATTTCTGCCATGGGCCCGCGGTTGGTATCTGCTGACCCAGCAACCGGAGGCCGTTCTTTTTACCACCGCCAGAACCAAAGAGCGTGATCCCCATTTCCTATGGGTTTGCCCCATCAGCCACTCGCGAGTGACGCTGGTCGGACGAAAACAGGATGCCCCCAGAGTGACCGGCAAGGGGGATCTGGCCAAACTGCAGGTAGGGGTAATGCAGGCTGACGTGGGGGAGCAGTTACTGCTCAACCGCGGCATCAGCCCGGGCAACATGATGGCGGTGGAGCGCATGGAGCAGGTGGTACGCCAGCTCATCATGGCCCGTACAGATCTGGTAGCAGGCAACGAGGTGATGTTATTCCATCAACTGAAAGCTCTGGGATTTGCCGCGGAAGATTTCATCTCTGTCGCAGTGCTGGAGGAACAGGACAACTGCTTTGCTTTCAACCCGCGGGCGGATCGGCAGCAGGTCGCCCGGTTGCAACAAGCCCTCGATCAGGTTCGTCTCGGTAGCGAATACCGGCAGTTGATGGAACGCTACCAGCGACTCAGTAACCTTCCCCAAAGCGATAAGCCGCTACCGAAGATCGAGTAACCCCGGTTCATCCTCTTCCCTCTGTGGTGATCAGATGGTTGAGGAAGAGATGAAACAGCTCGGCCCGCGAGCCGAGCCGCAGCTTGCCATAGAGATGCTTGCGGTGATTCTTCACCGTGCCACTGCCAATCCCGAGCTCCGCGGCAATCGCCTCGGTATCCAGCCCCTGCAGCAGCAACTCCGCCACCTGCCGCTCGCGCCGGGTAAGCCTATCGCCCCCGACACTCGCCATCGCCAGCTCCACCGCACTCCGGAGGCTGGCGCTGTCTGGCAGCGCAGTGCTCTGGGCCAGCAGCGGCTGGCTCCGCCGCCACTGCTGACGACAGAGCGAATGCACCAGCGGGAACAGCTGCTCCAGCCTCGCCAGCTCGTCACGACTGAGGGTACTGCGCTTGTCGAGTCGCCCCAGAAACAGCATCAGCGTCAGTCCGTCCCGCACCGGCAGGATCAGCCCCACCTCCTCCTGCCAGCCGGTGGCCTGATAGAAGTGGTGGCGATATTCGGGATCGAGCCGCCCTTGGGAGACCTGCGCCAGGGTCCAGACGCCGGCAGGCAAGCCCTGCTCCAGCGCCTGCATAAAGGGATCCTGACTGAAGTGGCTGGTGAGGTAGCGATCAAACAGCAGAGCCCGCTGATGATTGAGGTTGTCGTAGAGGTAGACGGGCCGCTGCCCCACCCCGAGCAGCAGGGCGAAATCAAACGCCACCTGTTGCTGGATCAGCCGCACCAGCGCCGCCGGAAAGGCGCTGCTGTGCAGGGCATCGACCACCCCGGTCATGCTGCGGGTCAAGGCATCTGTGGTGAATGGCTGGGTCATGTTGGCACGTTTCCGGTGACGGGGAGCGATTCTCCGCTATGGCTGAATGCTAGCACGAGAGTGGCAAAACTGTCCCTCAGGGGACATATCCGCCACCGGCTAGAACGGCGAGGATGACGACTTTTCCCCCTGCTGTTGGAGAACCCATGATCAACCCCCACCTGCTCGATGAACTGAGCCAGCGCGGCCTTGTGGCCCAGAATTCCGACCCGGCGGCCCTGGCCGATCATCTCTCCACCCCGCGCACCGTCTATTGCGGGTTCGATCCCACCGCCGGCAGCCTGCATATCGGTCATCTGGTGCCGCTCTTGATGCTGCGCCGCTTCCAGCTGGCGGGCCACACCCCGGTGGCACTGGTGGGCGGGGCAACCGGCCTTATCGGCGATCCCAGCTTCAAGGCGACCGAGCGCAGCCTCAACAGTGCCGATACCGTGCAGGGTTGGGTCGCCAGCCTGTCGGCCCAAATCAGGGCGCTGCTGCCCGCCGATGATGGCCTGTCGGCCCCGCAACTGGTCAACAATGGCGACTGGATGAGGCAGATGTCCGCCCTCGATTTTCTGCGGGATATCGGCAAGTACTTCTCGGTCAACGCCATGCTGGCGCGGGAATCGGTGCGCCAGCGACTGGCCCGCCCGGATCAGGGCATCTCGTTCACCGAGTTCTCCTACGCCCTGCTGCAATCCTACGACTTTGCGGTGCTGCACCAGCGGCTCGGTTGCACCCTGCAGATTGGCGGCAACGACCAGTGGGGCAATATCACCAGCGGCATGGATCTCACCCGCCGCCTCAATCAGGCCCAGGTCTATGGCATGACCCTGCCCCTTATCACCAAGGCAGACGGCACCAAGTTCGGCAAGACCGAAGGGGGCGCGGTCTGGCTCGATCCGGCGCTCACCTCCCCTTACGCCTTCTACCAGTTCTGGCTCGGCACCGCGGATGAGGATGTCTACCGCTTCCTGCGCTACTACAGCTTTATGTCGCTGAGCGAGATTGATGCACTGGAGGCGGAAGACGCGAAGCGGCGGGGGCGAAAGCAGGCCCAGCAGGTGTTGGCGAACGAGCTGACCGAGCTGGTACACGGCAAAGCGGCACTGGCGGCAGTGCAGCGCATCAGCGAACTGCTGTTTAGCGGCGACGTGACCCGCCTCGGCGAGAGCGATCTGGCCCAGCTGGCGCAGGATGGCATGCCGAGCAGCACCGTCAGCGGCGAGACGGATCTGGTCAGCCTGCTGGTCAGCTGCGGTCTGGCTAACTCTAGGCGCATCGCCCGCGAACTGCTGGCGGCGGGCGCCATCAGCCTCAATGGTGTGCTCAAGCAGGATGATCAGCTAAGCGCCACTGATCGGCTGTTTGGCCGCTACCTGCTGCTGCGCCGGGGCAAGAAGCAGTATCACCTGGTGGAGTGGCAATAAGCCGCAGAGCGGGGAGTTCAGCCTCCCCGCCCGCCCCCTGAATCCCTTTTGAATCCCGAGTTGCGATCCCCCTCACAGCCTCTCCCGTCAGCAGCCACCATACTGGCACCGGCGAACATGGAGTACGCCACACAATCTGTTCCTCACGATTCAACAAGGATGCTGATGATGAAGAGATGGCTTCTGGTGCTGCTCTGCACCCTGCCCATGCTGGCACACGCCAGCGGATACACCCAGACCCGCTACCCCATAGTGCTGGTGCACGGCCTGTTCGGCTTCGACAAGCTGCTCGGGGTCGATTACTTCTACGGCATTCCCCAGGCCCTGAGCCGGGATGGTGCCAAAGTCTACGTGGCGCAGGTGTCAGCCACCGCCAGTTCAGAACAACGGGGGGAGCAGCTGCTCGCCCAGGTCGAGCTGCTGCTGGCAGCTACCGGCGCCGAGAAGGTCAACCTGATCGGCCACTCCCACGGCGGTCCCACCATCCGCTATGTCGCCTCGGTCGCCCCCGAGCTGGTCGCCTCCGCCACCAGCGTCGGCGGGGTCAACTATGGCTCAGAGATTGCCGATCTGGTGCGGGCCAATGCCGCGCCCGGCTCGGCCACCGAGAAGCTGGCGGCCGCCGCGGCCCACGCCCTCTCCGGCATGATTTCACTGCTCTCGGGCGGGAGCCAGCTGCCGCAAGATCCGGTCGCCGCCCTCGATGCCCTCACCAGCAAGGGGGCTAGCCAGTTCAACCAGCGCTACCCGGAGGGGCTGCCCAGCCAGTATTGCGGCGAGGGCCCGATGCGGGCGACCAACGGCGTCTACTACTTCTCCTGGAGCGGACGCGGCAACCTGACCAATCTGCTGGATCCGGTGGATCCGGCGCTGGCGCTGACCGGCGCCTTCTTCAAGGAGCCCAATGACGGACTGGTCGGGGTCTGCAGCAGCCACCTCGGCAAGGTGATCGGCACCGACTACCGGATGAACCATCTGGACGAAGTGAACCAGTCCTTCGGCATCCACCATCTGTTCGAGACCGATCCGGTCACCCTCTATCGCCAGCATGCCAACCGTCTCAAGGAGCTGGGACTATGAAGATAGCCACCCTGCTCGTCGTGCCCTGCGCCATCACCCTGCTGCTTGGCGGGGTGTTGCTCTGGCCCACGGCACCGACGGCAGACTCATCCCCCGCTCAAGCCAGCCAGCATGCACAGAGCCACCCGCACGATCCCGAGCAGGAGACCGCCGATGCCCTGCAGGCGCGCTATCGCACCTTTGTCTCCGCCCAGAGCAGCCTGACGGTGCCCACCGAGATCTCCCTCGCCAGCCTGCAGATCCTGTTTGACGAGCGGGAGCAGCTGCGCCAGCAGAGCTTTACCCCGGCCGAGCAGGCCCAGCTGTTTGCCGAGGATCGACTGATGGAGCAGCTGACCCTGCGCCGCAGGGCGCTGGCGGAGGCAAGAGACAGCGACAAGTCGCAGCTGGCCAGCGAGCTGGATCTCTGGCTGGCGGAGCAACCGGGCTGGTTTCGCGAGGCGGAGGCCAACAGCCGTCTGCTTGAGGAGTTGCAAGGGCTGGCGCAGATGGACCCGGCCAAACGGGAGGCTCTGCTGCTGGAGACAGGGGGGCCGGAAGCGGTGGATCGGATGCGCCAGCTGGAGCAGAACCGGCAAGGGTTCGAGGAGCAGCTCAGCGGTTTTCTGGCCGAGCTCAGGCAACTACCGAACGAGGCCCGGGCCGAACAGCAGCAGGAGCTGCTGGCACGCTGGTTCGAGCCCGGACAGTGGCGCCGGGTCGAGGCACTCACCCGGCTCAAGCTGGGGGAGCCACACACCGAATGAGAAGGGGGCCCGCGATGGGCCCCCTTGCTACTGCGCTTATTGCGGCTTGTTGGCACCCGGCAGCGGCTGCCAGGTGAGGCGGGTCACTTGGGTGCCCTGCACCTCGCACTTGAGGCTCAGCTCCTGCCACCCCTTATCCTGACGCAGGGAGACCTCCCCCTCGATCCCCTGCTCGCCAATCTTCAGCTTATCCTGCTCGAAGATCACCTTGTCGCCGTGGGCGAGATCCATCAGCTTGCCGTTGCAGAGCCAGTGAGCGAGATCCGCCCCCTTCAGCTTGACGCCCCCCTTGGCCGCCTTCTGTTCGGCCGCGCTCACCACAAACAGCTTGCTCAACTCGGCAGCCCGCTTGGTGAGCCACTCCTGACGCTGCTGCATGCTCATCTTGCTGACGAACTCGGCGGGCTGGCCCTTCTCATCCAACCATTGGGTCAGATTGCCGCTGTCATCAAAGGCGAACTGGGCGGCGGGCTCTTTGACCCCGAACAGCTTGCCGCCCTTGAAGTAGTAGCGGCTCTCCCCTTCCAGCTTGCCCAGCTCGTTCATGATGGGCACGGCGATGATGACCGGGGCGCCATCGATCCAGGCCTTGATATCGACGCCGTCATGGCTGAATTGACGGGTATCGAGGGCACTCTCGGCCCCCTTCTCCATCAGGGTAAACTGCTCGGCGAGAGAAGCGGCCAGAGAAGGAAGGGAGCAGAATCCCAGGGTCAGCGCGATCGCTGTGTTGCGCATTGAGTTGTACATAACACTCCTGTGATGGGCCATCCGGCCCGTGGTTAACTCTCTGTCAGCCAGGCCCGCAGCCCTTCCCGGTGAGCATCACTCAGGGGCAGGGATTGGCGGGTCCGGTAGTCAAAATGGATCAGGGTCGTTTCGGCGGTGACGGCCAGTTCGCCGCCCTGCCAGGCCTCCTGCCAGACCGTAAAGGAGCTGGTGCCGATGCGGCGCACGCCGGTCTTGATGGTGACCGGCTGGCCGTAGAACAGCTCCCGTTTGAACTGCACCGTATAGCCCGCAATGATCAGATGCCAGTTGTGCACATCCAGATCGGGCGAGAAGATCCGGAACAGGGGATCCCGCGCCGACTCGAACCAGACTGCCGGCACCGTATTATTGATATGGCCGAGGGCATCTGTCTCCTGAAAGCGGGGTTGGATCTGCATTTCCAGCATGGCGGGTGACTCCTTGTCATGGGACCGCGCTCAGGCTAGCGCGCCCCGCATCAGGACTCAAGCTCCCCCGTCTTATCCCGAGTGCTGACAGCCAGTTCCGGCCGCAACCAGGCGCTGCGAAAATCGAACCAGCCGAGCGCCGTCATCCGCACCCCGTGCACGCCGACCCGGCTCTCCAGCTCCAGCCAGTGGTGAAACAGCGGCACAAACCAGCTCTGCTGCTGCACCCTTGCCAGCAGGGCGCGGGGGCTAGGCTCGGCACCGCTGGCCCGCCACTGCATCAAGCCCTGCCACAACTCATGCTGACTGCTCCACACTTTGCGCAGCAACGGAGTGCCCTGCAGCCAGGCGTAGGGGGCAAAGGGGCCGGCATGTTCGAGGTTGAGGGTGCCGAGCCAGAGATCCACGTCTTCATCCTCGCCACTCACCCAGCGGCCGTAATCAAGGGTGCGCACCTCCAGCCGGATCCCCTGTTCGGCCAGCAGGCTGCTCATGGCGTTGGCGCACTCGTTGAACTCCAGATGCTGGTTAAAGCAGGCAAGCACTAGAGTCGTCGGTAACTGCGCCGGTGTGGGCAAGGGCGCGGGTAGCGCTTCGCGCCAGTGGGGCAGCAGGCCGAGGGCGCTGGTCCAGCCCCGTTGCAACTCGGGGGCGACCCGCCCCATCAGGGCTACCGGATTGAGCAGTTGGCCGAGCCACTGCCGCAGGGCGGGATCCTGCAAGGATCCGGAACGATCGTCCTGCAGCAGGAAGTAGCATCCCGACTCCAGCTCCGATTCGCCGCGCATGGTGCCGAGCTCAGGGCTGTCGCGCCCCAGCTGCAGGTGGGTCTCCAGCCGCTCAGCAAGCTCCGGCAACATCCAGATGTCGATCTCGTCGAGCAGGGCGCGCAGACCGAAGTAGTCGTCAAACGCCGCAAGGCAAAGATGCAGGGGATCGTTCACAGCCACCCGGTAAGGGCCGGTGCCCACAGGTTGCAGGGCAAAGCCTGCCTCCCCCTTGAGCTCCCGTGGCAAAATGGTCGCAACCGGTTCGGCCAGCAGGTGGGGCAGCCAGGGATCCGGGCTGTCAAGATAGAGATCCAGGGTGCGCGGCCAGGGGCTCTCCAGCCGGTCCAGATGGGCGAACAGCGGGCGATCCCGCAAAGCCAGCAGACTCTCCATCACATCCTCCACCACCAGCTCGCGACCGTGGTGAAAGCGCACCGCCGGGCGCAGGTAGAAGCGCCAGTGGCAGGGGCCCAGACACTCCCAGTGGTGGGCGAGATCCCCTTCGATTTCCCCATTTTCCTCATTTCGCCGGGTCAGGCCGTTGAAGATCTGGCGGCTCAGGTGGATTTCGGAGCGGCGCATCGGGCCGGTGGGCAGCAACTGCGGCAGCGGCCGGTAGTAGGGCACCCGCAGGATCTGGCGCCCCTCGCGGGTGGCCTGACCGAGCTGCTCGATCAGCAGCGGGGTGAGCAGATCGAGGCGATCTTCGGCCAGCCGTACCGCCTGCGCCAGCTGGCCCTGACTGAGCAGATCCCGCAAGCGGCGCCGGGTCAGGCTCTCCTGACTATCGAGCAGGGTGAGCCGGGAGCGCCGCCCCCGCCCCGCTTCCGCCGACCAGCTGAGCCAGCCCTGATCCTGCATCCGCCGCAGCAGTAGGCGAGCGTTGCGCGGGGTGCAGCAGAGCAGATCCGCCACCTCGGCGAGGCTGATCTCCCGTTCGTCGCTGCCAAGCAGCTGGGCGAGTCGTTGAAATTGCTGGTAGAGGCGACCGGTTGGCATAAAAGAGGAAATCCTGTTGCTGTAAGTCATCAGTTTTTACTTCCGCATTTTAGCTCAATACTGCTGATGAACGTGAGAACCACAGCAGAGGAGCACCATCATGAGCCACGCCAACCCCCTCAAACCGAACCGGATCCAGCAGACCTTGCGCCGTTACTTCAAGCGGATCCTGCCGCGCCCGCTGGCGCTCATCGAGGATCCCATGCAGCAGCTCAACCGCCTGATGCAGTGGGATATGAACCAGATCGACGACAAGGAGTATCGCCGTCGTCTCTGAGTGCGGGCCATGCCAACAACTCGGGACACGCGTCTCCTGCGGGCGACATTGCTTTGCCGGATCTTGCTGTTTACATCGGCCACGGGCCTGATAGATTGGACGTCTATCCATCTATAACTGCGACAAGCAACATCCAACAAGGAGTGTGTGATGAAAGATGCGACCCTGGCCCTGCACCATGGCTTTTCCAGCGACCCCACCACCAAGGCGGTCGCCGTGCCCATCTACCAGACGGTGGCCTACGAGTTCGAGAGCGCCCAGCACGGGGCGGATCTGTTCAATCTGGCGGTGCCGGGCAACATCTACACCCGCATCATGAACCCCACCAACGATGTGCTGGAGCAGCGGATGGCCGCGCTGGAAGGGGGGATTGCCGCGCTGGTGGTCTCGGCAGGTTCCGCCGCCATCACCTACGCCATTCAGGCGCTGACCGCCGCCGGTGACAACATTGTCTCCACGCCCCAGCTCTATGGCGGCACCTATACCTTGTTCGCCCACATGCTGCCGAGCTTCGGGGTCGAGGTGCGCTTCGCCAAGGATGACAGCGCCGAGGCCATCGCCGCCCTGATCGACGACAAGACCAAGGCGGTCTACTGCGAGAGCATCGGCAACCCGGCGGGCAACATCGTCGATCTGGCCGCGCTGGCCAAGGCAGCCCACGCCCGTGGCGTGCCGCTCATCGTCGACAACACGGTCGCCACCCCGGTGCTCTGCAAGCCCATCGAACATGGCGCCGATATCGTGGTGCACAGCCTGACCAAATATGTCGGCGGCCACGGCAACTCGCTGGGTGGCGTCATCGTCGACTCGGGCAAGTTCCCCTGGGCGGATCACGCCGAGCGCTTCCCCCAGCTGACCAAACCCGAACCCTCCTACCACGGGGTGGTCTATACCGAGGCCTTTGGCCCGGCTGCCTTTATCGGGCGGGTGCGTACCGTGCCGCTGCGCAATACCGGCGCGGCGCTGGCGCCGATGAACGCCTTTCTACTGCTGCAAGGGCTGGAGACTCTGAGCCTGCGCATGGAGCGCCACGTGGATAACGCCCTGCGGGTCGCCCATCACCTCAAGCACCACCCCAAGGTGGCCTGGGTCAGCTACGCCGGTCTGCCGGGCCACCCGCACTATCTGCTGGCAGAGAAGTACATGGCCGGCCGCCCCTCGGCCATCCTCTCGTTCGGTCTGAAGGATGGTTACGAGGCGGGCGTGCGCTTCTACGATGCGCTCAAGATCTTCAAGCGGCTGGTCAACATCGGCGATGCCAAGTCGCTGGCCTGCCACCCGGCCTCCACCACACATCGCCAGTTGAGCGAGGAGGAGCAGGCCAAGGCTGGCGTGAAACCCGAGATGATCCGGCTGTCGGTGGGGATCGAGGCGATCGAGGACATACTGGCGGATCTGGATCAGGCGCTGGAGGCCTGAGTCAGTCAGCAAGGGAGCGGGCATCAGCCCGCTCTTTTTTAGCCATCGGTGAACCGCCACCCTCGCCTGTTCGTATACCCCATCCTGCCACCGAATCGAGGTCGTTATGATAGTCCTGCACCACCTGAACAAATCCCGCTCCCAGCGCATCATCTGGCTGCTCGAAGAGCTGGGCCAGCCCTATGAGATCAAGGCGTATCAGCGCGATGCCACCACCTTTCTGGCGCCGCCCGAGCTCAAGGCCATCCACCCTCTCGGCAAGTCGCCGGTCATCGAGTTCGACGGCCGGGTGCTGGCGGAATCGGGCGCCATCACCGAGTACCTGATTGTCCGCTATGCCGCTGATCGGCTGGCACCGGCACCAGATAGCCCGGAGTATCCCGAATACCTGCAGTGGCTTCACTTTGCCGAGAGCTCCGGTATCCTGCCGCTGCTGCTCGACATGTTCGTGCGCAAGGATGGCAGCCCGATGCGCTTCCTGCCGGACTACGCCAAGGCGGAGTGTGCCAAGGTGCTGGGCTACCTCAATGAGGTACTGGCGAATCGCCACTATATGGTGGGGGATCGCCTCTCCGGCGCCGACATCATGAACTCCTTCCTGGTGGATCTGCTGGCACAAAGCGGTCAGTTGGCCAACTTCCCGCACCTGCAAGCCTACTGGCAGCGCCTCAATACCCATCCGGCCCGTCAAAAGGCGGTAGAGCTGGAGCGCGAGCTGGATCAGCGCCCCTGACCGAACAGCCACCATGAAAAACGCCCCGACAGTCTGGGCGTTTTGTTATGCAGCGAGCGCGGTTTACTTGGTCGCGGGCACCTTGTCGCGGCGCGACTTCCACCACCAGCGCAGCCGGATCTGGGAGATAAGCATCCCCGCCAGCATCAGGGCGCAACCGGCAATGGCGCGCTCATCCAGCGTTTCACCCAGCAGCAACACTCCCCCCACGGCGGCAAAGACGGTCTCCAGACTGAGGATGATGGCGGCGTGGGCCGGATGGGCGCCCCGCTGCCCCACCACCTGCAGGGTATAACCGACCCCGACCGATACCAGTCCGGCATAGAGCAGCGCCTGCCAACCGGCCACGGCGCCGCTAACAGTCGGAGTTTCAATAACAAAAGCAGTGGCGAGGCTGAGCAGGCCGCAGACTACGAACTGCACCCCGGCGAGCTTGATGGGAGCAACCCGGTTGGAGTAGTGATCCACCAGCAGCAGATGTACAGCCCAGAACAGGGCACCAACTACCTGCAACAGATCGCCAAAGCCGATGGTGAACTCGTCGGTGACGCTCAACACATAGAGACCGACCAGCGCGATGATGGCGCCGATCCAGGTATTGAGGCCACTCTTGTGGCGCAGCAGTAGCCCCAGTACCGGCACCAGAATGATGTAGAGCCCGGTGATGAAACCGGCCTTGGCGGCCGTGGTATAGAGCAGCCCCACCTGCTGCAGGGAGGCAGCACAGAACAGCACCAACCCGGCCAGCACACCACCGATCAGCAGTTGGCGATGGTCGCCCGCGACGGCAACAGGTTGTCGGGATTTGAGCCACCAGAGCAGCGGCAGCAGGGAGAGGGCGCCGAGTAGAAAGCGCAGGCCATTGAAAGTATAGGGCCCCATGTGATCCATCCCGAGGCGCTGGGCGACAAAGCCCATACCCCAGATGGTGGCAGCCATCAGCAACATCAGATTGGAGCGCATGGCGATTCTTCCTTAAATCGGCGCGTGACGGGTTATCCGATCCAAGATACCCGCCTCCCTATCCTCTTGTCTCCACTCTTTGTCTTCGCTCTCGCTCTCCACGCTCTGCATCGCACTGCTTTTGAGCACCGCGAGTGTTACAGCAGCGAAGGCTTGGTGAACACGGCCAACAGGGCAATCAGTAGCAGATTGCCACGCAGGATCCACACCACCCGGAAGTGCTGCTGAATGGAGATCATCGGCGCCTTGCCCAGACGCAGGGCGCGACGCCAGCGATAGAAGAGGCGGCTGGGATAAACGAGGGAGCCGACAATCAGCAGAAACAGCCCCATCTTGAGGCCGTGGGCAGGATGGGCAAAGATCTCTGCCACCGAGCTGGCATGCTCGAGGGCCAGCAGACACCCGGTCGCAAAGATGGAGAAGAGCGCCAGCGCCGCCACCCCATCTGCCAGCAGCAGGCGGCGCACTCGCAGCATGTTCAGGCCGCGCCGAAAGATCAGATACTCGACACAGAGGGCAAGGATTAGCACCGCTATGCTGCCATAATGAATCATTGAGAGCAGAGTGTGGTTCAGCATCGGAAACATCTCATTTGCTGCCTTTAGACGAGCCGCACAGCATCATATATGCTGGTGCCACCCGAGACGAAAAGGATCTGTTCATGTCCCCCGCCAAGCCCAAGAACACTTGGTCTTTGATCACCCGCATGCGGCTGGGCCTCCTCTTGCTCTTTATCCCTGTGTTGCTGCTCGGCAGCATCTACTACCTGCATATGGAGCGCACCCTGCGCCACGAGCAGCAACAGAACCTGATTGCTCGCAACACCCAGTATTTCCATACCCTGATCGAACCCTATCTGGCGACCCTCAAACGCCAGTTTACGCTCATTTATCAGCAGGTAAATTATCAGGATTTCAGCGGTCCGGAGATCCGCAACGGCGAGCGCTACCTGAAACAGTGGCAGGCCTATCACAAGGTGATGGAGCTCGATTACGTCTACGTGGGCACCGAACATCGCAAGATGCTGATCCACCCCTCCTGGCAGGCCGACGAGAAGTTCGATCCCAGAACCCGCCCCTGGTATCTGCTGGCCGCCAGCCATCCCGGACAGATTGTCTGGACTGATCCTTATTACGACTACACCTTGGGCACTCTCACCATGGCGCTGGCCAGGGTAATTGAAGATCCTGACGGCAAGCGGGTTGGCGTACTCTCGCTGGATACCCAGCTCACCCCCCTCGCCAGCTGGCTAAACAGTCGGCATGATCAGAGTCACCCTCTGGGGGCTGGCTATCAGATCCTGCTCAACCATGACGGGCTGGTGCTGGCCCATCCGGATCGCGAACGGGTATTCAAACCCCTCGCCCACCCCGACTGGCTGACCCGGATGCAACTGCCGCAGGGCTTTTTCCTCGATAATGCCAGCGGCCTGATGGTCTCCTACTACCGCATCCCCGAGCAGCGCTGGATCCTGCTCAGCGTCGAGCCCACCGCCAGCATGCAGCAGGTGATCGACAGCGTTTCCATCAACGTGCAGTTGATGATTGCTGTCGCCTGCATTCTCTATCTGCTGCTGGCCCTGCTCTGGTCCCGCTACTTCCGCCGGATGCTGGGGGAGATCACCCTGCTGATCCGCGCCAGCCGCTCCGGCGGTATCGCATACAACGGCCGCCGTATGCTGGAGCTGGCCAAGGTCTATGAAGAGATGGATGCCGCAAGCCAGGACTTTGCCCAGATCCGCCTGCAAGCCCATCAGGACAAGCTCACCGGGCTCTACAATCGTCGCTTCTTCGACGAGTGCCTGCAGAAACAGCTCAACAGTGGCGCTCCCTTCGGGGTGGTGATGTTCGATCTGGATGATTTCAAGCGGGTCAACGATACCCATGGCCATCAGGCGGGGGATGTGGTGCTCAAGCGGGTGAGCAAGCTGGGCATGAATCTGTTCCACGAGTGGGGCTGGTTCTGCCGCTATGGCGGCGAGGAGCTGGTGCTGATCTTCCGTTACGGCGAAGAGCAGCCGATGCTCCCCTCACTGCTGGAAGCGTTCCGACTCGGGGTGGAGCAGCTGGAGTGGCGCGAACCCGGTCTCACCATCACCATCAGCGGCGGGGTGGCCTTCAGCCGCTCCGGGCTCTCGGCCAAAGAGCTGGTGGAGCTGGCCGACAAGGGGGTCTATCAGGCCAAGCGGGAGGGGAAAAACCGTATCTGCTTCCCGCTGCGCCACACCCCTCACCAGAGTGCCGAGGAGGAAGTGCCCGCCTTTGGCGAGCCCCGGCAACAAACCAACGAGGGGTAACAGCCGCCAGCCTCAACCACAACGCCGTCAGCAAAAACAAAGAGAGAGGCTCCAGCCTCTCTCTTTGCTTTGTTTTTCGTGCTTCTTGCCGCACGTTAAGCCAGTGTGGCGCGCGACTCAGCGCTGCCACTCCCACACCGGCCAGCCCAGCTCCCCGGCCTGCTGACGCAGCGTGGGGGCCGGATTGACCGCATGGGGATGGCTCACCGCCCGCAGCATGGGCAGATCATTGTGGGAGTCGCTGTAGCCAAAGCTCCCCTGCCAGAGGTGGTCCCTGCCTGCAAACAGCTGGTTGATGCGGGCCACCTTGCCCTCGCGAAAGCTGAGGGTGCCGCGGGTCTGGCCGGTCAGCATCCCCTCCTCCTCATCGAGCAGAATGGCGACGCAGTGATCCATCCCCAGCATCTTCGCCATGGGGGCCACCAGATGCTCGCCGGAGGCGGAGATGAGCACCAGATCGTCGCCCCGCTCCCGATGCCATTCGATGCGCGCCAACCCCTCGGGGTAGAGGCGCTCGCGCAGCACCTGCTCGGCGAAGCGGGTAGAGAGCGAGTCGAGCCACTGGCGCGTCTTGCCCACCAGCGGTTGCAGGGTGAAGGCCATGTACTGGTGCATATCCATCTTGCCCTGATGGTAGAGGGACATCATGGCCTGCTCCTCGGCGATCATGCTGGCGGGGGCCAGCTCCTCGGCCACCATGTACTCCAGCCAGAGGCTGGCGGAATCCCCCGCAATCAGGGTTTCGTCCAGATCAAACAGTGCCAGTGCCATGAGGGCTCCTTGCGGTAACAACGAAAATGAAATGAGGCGTCATGCTACCTCACAGAGTTGATCCCGGGCCACCGCCAGGGTCACGGCACTGCCGGTGGCCAGCAGATCGCCAGCCGAGCGGTTGAGGCAATCCACCGTCAACAGCCCCGCCTCGCACTCTACCTGATAGCGGATCACGTTGCCGAGCAGCTGTTGCTGGCGAACGATGCCGGGCAGGCTGGGTTCGCTGCTGGTCGCCCCGGCGGGCAGCAGGGTAATGGACTCCGGCCGCAGCGCCAGCTTGCCCTGAAAACGGGGACCGAACAGCGACTTGCCCTGCTCGGCGCCAAGCAGGTTGTAGTTGCCGATAAAGCTCGCCACAAACTCGCTGGCGGGACGGGTATAGATCTCCTCCGGCGTGCCACTCTGGACGATGGATCCCTTGTTCATCAGGAAGATCCTGTCCGACAGGGTCAACGCCTCCTCCTGATCGTGGGTCACGAAGATGGTGGTGAGCTCGAGGCGCTGCTGGATCTCGCGGATCTGCTGGCGCAGGCTGCGGCGGATGCGGGCATCCAGCGCCGAGAGCGGCTCATCCAGCAAGAGGATCCGGGGCTGCACCACCAGGGCCCGGGCCAGTGCCACCCGCTGGCGCTGACCGCCGGAGAGCTCGGCCGGATAGCGGCGCTCGAAACCGGTCAGCTCCACCAGCGCCAATGCCTCCTGCACGCTGGCCGCCAGCTCCCGCCCCGGCTGGGGTTTCATCTTGAGGCCGAAGGCGACGTTGTCCCACACCGTCATGTTGGGGAACAGCGCATAACTCTGGAACACCATGCCGATGCCCCGCTTCTGGGGTTCCTGCCAGGTGATGTCTTCACCGGCCACCCGCACCTGACCGCCATCCACCGGGGTGAGCCCGGCCAGCGCCCGCAGCAGGGTGGATTTGCCGCAGCCGGAGGGGCCGAGCAGGGTCACCAGCTCCCCCTTGCGGATGCCGAATTCGATCCCCTCGAACACCGGCGTATCGCCGTAGGATTTGTGCAGTTGATTCACTTCTAAATGAAACATCTTGGATCACCGATGAAATCTGTTGGCCGCCCAGGTGAGCAGCAGGGTCAGCAGGAAGTAGCTCATCACCAGCGCACTGGTGAAGTGGCCAGAAGTGGCGCGCATGTTGTAGAGGTAGACCTGCAGGGTCTCGTAACGGGTGCCCACCAGCATGTTGGCAAACACGAACTCGCCGAGCAGGAAGGAGAGAGAGAGAAACAGCGCCGCCAGCAGCCCCTTGCGCAGGCAGGGGATCACCACCAGCAGAAAGGCGCGCCGACTACTTGCCCCCAGCAGATGGGCGGCATCCATCAAATCCCTGAGCGGTACCCCTTGCAGGCTGTTGGCCAGCGCCCGGTACATAAAGGGGAGCACCACGGTGAACCAGGTGCCGATCAGGATCCACGGTGTGCCGATAATGGGCAGGACACCATCGGCGTAGATCTGCAGCAGCCCCACTGACGAGACCACAGGTGGCACCGCGAAGGGGAGCAGGATCAACAGGTTCATCCAGGGATCCAGCTTTGGGAAGTAGTAGGCCACCACCAGCACGGTGGGTACCAGCACCAGGGTGCCCAGCAGCAGCGTGGCGAAACAGACCAGGAGGCTGCGACCAAACGCCGCCAGAAAGCGCGGATCGCCCCACAGCTTGAGATACCAGTCGAGGGTAAAGCCATCCGGCAGCAGGGTCGCCCCCCAGCGAGTGGAGATGGAGTAGAGAAAGGTAGCCAGCAGCGGCAGCAGCAGGGTGGCGACCAGCCCACCTAGCACCCACTTGGGCCAGCGCGGCGTCAAATCATGCATGGGATTGCCCCTTGTTCACATAGCTCTTTTTCAGCAGCCACTGGTTGGCGGC
>NZ_JAAKNE010000058.1:0-25834 GCF_049170755.1 Aeromonas sp. 604176 | reverse complement strand
TCTTGTCATTGAACACCTCAGGTCATGGTGGCGACTGTACCACCTAAAATGGTGTCCGGGATGATTAGACCACTACACCCTTATGCGCTCGATACTCCCACTATTCCTACTATGAAGCCGTGAAAGATGAAGTAATCCGGTGATAGAGAAGAGGTACTTTACCCCTCACGCCTCTCAAGACATGCAGCCCCCATCTGATTACTATCCCCTATAGCCAGTATGCTCATGGGGTTGTATTGACTCTTGCAGAGGGGGCCATTTGTCATATTTTCTGTGAGATTTTTTCAAGCCTCATTGCATATATAAGAAGACCTCCCTTACCCCCTGCTCCCCTCCATGCAATTTTCCCCCATAATCGAACAGACCTATCCTATCCCCCCTCGATTCTTTTATTTTCCTCTGGTGTTCTCTCTTGCGTACAAGACAAGTTAGCCGCCCGTCATGGGCAGCCTATACACTGTGAAGTGTTGGGCATGGTGTTGGGCAAATGCGCTAAAGAGCTAGCTTTACCAAGAAGCCAACCCTTTGTTTTATATGGTGCCGATAAGGGGAATCGAACTCCTGACCTTCGCATTACGAATGCGCTGCTCTACCAACTGAGCTATACCGGCTTGTTGCTCTCCACATTCATAAAAAATGACCGGCAAGTCAATTGAGCCAACTCGATTTTATGAGTTGGCTCATGGTGTTAGAGCCCGATTTACAGATCGGCAAACTCGGGGATATGGGCGCGGCCGCGACTCTCGAGGAAATCGAGCAGGGCGCGGGGGGAACGCACCAAGACCCGCTCCAGCGGGAAGCCCGCTTCGGTCACCAGACGGTGGCAGTGGTCAAAATCGCCGAGGCTGAAAGCGACGTGGGAATCGGAGCCGAAGGTGAGGTAGGCCCCCAGATCTCGCGCGGCTTCGACGATGGCGCGGCAGTTGCCTTCGCTACCCGGGCGCGAGTGAATGAAGGAGGAGTTGTTGATCTCCAGCGCCACCCGATAGTCCGCAGCCGCCTTGACCACCGCCTGAATGTCGATGGGAAATGCGGGGTTACCCGGGTGGCTGATCATGTCGACCCGACCGCTCTTGATGGCGTTGATCATCGCCTGGGTGTGGGTAGCCTGATCGCAGGGAGGGAATACCTGCTCATGAAAACCCGCCATGATCATGTCGAGGCGCGACTCATAGCGCTCGGGAAAATCGATCTCCCCCTCCAGGTTTTTGATGTTGGCCTCGATACCCCGCAGGATCCCTACCCCATCCACCACTCTTGGCAATATCGGCAAGTTGGCAAAGTGCCAGACATGAGGGGCATCGGCCATCTCGGGGCCATGATCCGTGGTGGCGAACAGCTTGATCCCCTTGGCCCTGGCTATCGGCAGATAGTCGTAGATGGTACTGTAGGCATGGGTGCTGGCAATGGTGTGAGTGTGGGTATCGACCGGGTACTTCATCTTCTCTCCCCTCATATTTTGAAGGGGCAGCATAACAAAGTAGGGGGAATTGGGCCACGCCAGTGCTTGCCACACTTTGTCACAAAATACCGCGAAGCTGACATAGTCTGAGGGGCTCTGGCTGGCATACTGCCTCCGTCGATACATGCCTGAACTCGCATCGACAGTTTGCCGTCAGGATGACGCGAACTCACTTTCCCCACCGTCGCGCCCTGCGGCGGTTTTTTTTTGCCTGCAAACCGGTAACAAACGCGCAAAAAAAAAGCCCAACTAACATGGAGCAGGTTGGGCGAGACTTAATGTTTAATTGCAGTGGCATAGATATAGAGTCCTGCTTTTTGACTAAGTTCCGCCCACTTTGCTTTTTTCATCGAAAAACATTCCGCTAACACCCATTCACATTCTCTTGACACTTCACGTTATGAAACGTACTTTTTAAACATTCGTTTAAGTGAGGTGTCCAGTGAGTAAAATCGATACCAAAAACCGTATTCTCGACGCCGCTGAAGTGCTGTTTGCCGAGCGGGGATTCGCCGATACCTCTTTGCGTCTGATCACCAGCGAGGCCGACGTTAATCTGGCGTCGGTGAACTATCACTTCGGCTCCAAGAAGGAGCTGATCCAGGCGGTGCTCGACCGCTATCTGAGCCTGTTTATGCCCGATCTTGATGCTCGCCTGCGGGTACTGATGGAGCAAGAGCAGCTGACCCTGCTGCAACTGTTTGAAAGTTTTGTAGAGCCACTGATGAAACTCTCGGCGGTGCGAGCCAACGGCCCGGCCATCTTTATGCAGCTGCTGGGGCGCGGCTATATCGACAGCCAGGGCCACCTGCGCCGCTTTATCACCGCCCACTATGGCCCCATTTTGCAGCGGATCACCCAGGCCATCTCCAAGGCCAATCCGGCCCTGTCGCCCGCGGATCTCTTCTGGCGCCTGCACTTCACCCTGGGCACCGTCGTATTCACCATGGCCTCTGCCGATGCCCTGCGCGACATCGCCCTGGCCGACTTTGGCCAGCAGCTCGATGTGGAAGGGCTGGTGCGCAACGTTATTCCTTATCTGGCGTCCGGAGTCGGGGCGCCCGTGGAGTCGACCAGGCTCTCCCTGGCCGTGTAACAACCAACTATAAATCAACGGAAACAGTGAAATAGAAGGAACTTCGGTATGATCACATTGCTTGTCCTGCTGGTGCTGGCGATAGCCGTTGTGCTCGGCGTACCCTCCATCCGTAAAAAGGTGGTAACCCGTCCGGTGTTCGGCATCTTCAAAAAGATACTGCCGCCCTTGTCAGCTACCGAGCGGGAGGCCATGGAAGCCGGCTCCGTCTGGTGGGATGGCGAGTTGTTTCGCGGCAACCCCGACTGGAAAAAACTGCACGGCTACGGCAAGGCCGAGCTGACCGCAGAGGAGCAGGCCTTTATCGACAATCAGGTCGAAACCCTGCTCGCCATGGTTGATGACTTCAAGATCGTCAACGAAACCAAAGACCTGCCGGAGCCGGTGTGGGACTATCTGAAGAAGGAAGGCTTCTTCTCCCTGATCATTCCGAAATCCTATGGCGGCCGCGAATTCTCGGCGATTGCCAACTCCACCATCGTCACCCGCATTGCCACCAAGAGCCTGAGCGTGGCGGTCACCGTCATGGTGCCGAACTCCCTCGGCCCGGGTGAGCTGCTGATGCACTACGGCACCCAGGCCCAGAAAGATTTCTGGCTACCGGGGCTAGCCAACGGCAAGGAAGTGCCCTGCTTCGCCCTGACCGGGCCGGAGGCGGGCTCCGATGCAGGTGCCATTCCTGACAAGGGAATCGTCTGCAAAGGGATGCACAAGGGTGAAGAGGTGCTGGGTATTCGCCTCAACTGGAACAAGCGCTACATCACCCTGGCTCCGCGCGCTACCGTGCTGGGGCTGGCGTTCAAACTCTATGACCCGGAAAAGCTGCTGGGTGACAAGGAAGAGCTCGGCATCACCTGCGCGCTTATCCCCACCAGCCACCCGGGTGTGCGCGTTGGCGATCGCCACTACCCCATGGGTCTGGCGTTCATGAACGGTCCGACCTTCGGTAAGGATGTGTTCATTCCGCTCGACTGGATCATCGGCGGCCCGGATTACGCCGGTCGCGGCTGGCGTATGCTGGTGGAGTGCCTCTCCGCCGGTCGCGGCATCTCGCTGCCTGCTCTGGGCACCGCTTGCGGTCACATGGCGAGCCGCACCGTGGGCGCCTACTCCTATGTGCGCAAGCAGTTCGGCATGTCCATCGGCAAGTTTGAAGGGGTGCAGGAAGCGCTGGCCCGTATCGGCGGCCTCACCTATCAGCTGGAAGGGGCCCGTCGTATGACCGCCGGTTCCCTGGACCTGGGTCAGGCACCGGCCATCGTTACCGCGATTTCCAAGTACCACATGACCGAGATGGCGCGCCAGATCATGGATGACTCCATGGACATCCACGCCGGTCGAGCCATCCAGCTCGGCCCGAAAAACTACACCGGCTACGCCTACATGGGGATTCCGGTCGCCATCACGGTGGAAGGGGCCAACATCCTGACCCGCAACCTGATGATCTTCGGGCAAGGGGCCACCCGCTGCCACCCGTACGTCTTTGCCGAGCTGGAAGCGGCGGCTGATACCGACGTGGAGCGCGGTCTCGAGAAGTTTGACACCCTGCTGATGAAACACATCGCCTTTGGCGCCGGCAACTTCTTCGGTTCCCTGTTCCAGGGGTTGACCCTGGGTCAATTCAACAGCGCGCCGGTGGCCGGCGAAACCGCCCGTTACTACAAGCAGTTGTCTCGCATGAGTAAAGGACTGGCACTGTGCGCCGACGTATCCATGCTGATGCTGGGTGGAGATCTCAAGCGCAAGGAGATGATCTCCGCCCGTCTGGGTGACGTGCTGAGCCACCTCTATCTGGCCTCCGCCACCCTCAAGCACTACGAGGATCAGGGCCGTATGGTCTCCGATCTGCCGTTCGTGCAGTACGCGGTGGAGCGCAACCTCTACCTGATTGGCAAGGCGTTCGAGGGCTTCTTCCAGAACTTCCCGAACAAGGTGGTGGGTGCCGTACTCAAGCGCGTGGTGTTCCCGTTTGGCGTGGGTTACAAGATGCCGGCCGACGATCGCTGCCACGCCATCTGTCTGGCCATGATGAAACCGGGCGAGTTCCGCGACCGTCTGACCGCCCTCTGCTACGTCGGCAAGGACGAGGCGGACCCGGTCGGTCTGATGGAGCGCGCCTTCCAGGCCATGGTCGCCGTGCAGCCCTACGAGAAGAAACTGGTGCAGGCCCAGAAAGAGGGCAAACTGCCCCGCAAACTGGCCCTGCCGGAGCTGGTTGCCGCTGCGCTGGCCGGTTCCATCCTGAGCAAGGACGAGGCAGACAAGCTGCTGGCCGCCGATGCCCTGCGCTACGAAGCGATCCAGGTAGACAACTTCGCTCCGGGCGAGCTGGAAGGCTTCTCCCAGCAACCAAGCAAGCAGCCAAACAAGGTCGAGCACGCCGCCTGATCCCTTGGCAAACCAGTACCAAACCGGCCCTCGTGGCCGGTTTTTTGTTTGTTAACCATGCATTTACAAGCTAGGAGAATTCCAGTTAAATGCTTGAGTCCCTGTTGCAGGGGCTTTGGAAGCAAGGCCAGCGGAATGGCCGATAACAACAACTCAGGAAGAGTGAATGAACCTCGCCAAAACGGCGATCGAACGCCCCATCTGGGTGGCGGTCTCGATCGTGCTTATTTTCCTGCTGGGCCTGCTCAGTATCCGGGGACTGCCGATCCAGCTGTTCCCCGACATCGACCGTCCACACCTCAACATCTCGGTGAGCTGGCGTTCAGCCTCGCCCCAGGAGATGGAGTCGGAGATCACCGACCCCATCGAACAGGAGATGCAGGGGGTGCAAGGGCTCAAGAGCCTTGTCAGCAACAGCTATCCCGGCTTTACCGAAATCGACATGGAGTTTGCCCTCGGCACCGACATGCAACGGGCCCAACTCGACGTGATTTCGCGACTGAACCGGGTCTCGGGATTGCCGGACAAGATTGGCGGCCCCTACGTCAACAACTACAGCAGCAACGATACCCTCACCTTTTTCTTCATCCAGCAGCTGCCCGGTGCCAAGGGGGTGATCGATGATCATCAGGCGTTGATCGAGGCGCGGGTCAAACCCGAGCTGGAGCGCATCGAAGGGGTCTCGACGGTCGCAGTCGAGGGGATCAACGAGCGCCAGATCCAGATCCGCTTCGACCCCTACCGCGCCGCCGAGCTGGGAGTGGAGATCCCGGTACTGGCCAGCCGCGCCACCACCGGCTGGGACGTGTCGGCCGGTACCCTCGACATCGGTCGCTGGGAGTACAAGCTGCGCTTCGCCGGTCGTTACGATGTCCAGACGCTGGGGGACAAGGTGGTGGACTGGCGCAATGGCCTACCCATCTATCTGCGGGATGTTGCGGAAGTAAGGGTGGCCCGGGAAGAGAACCCGGTGCTGCGGATCCAGAACGGCAATACCGCCATCGCCGCCCAGATCTTCAAGGAGAGCGGCGCCAATGCTCTGGCCTCCCTTGAGGCGATCAAGGCTCGGGTGAACGAGCTCAACCGCGAGGTGCTGGAGCCGGTCGGGCTGCACATGGAGCAGTCATTCGATGCCTCCCTCTATATCAATCGCGCCGTCAGCATGGTCACTGCCAACCTGGGGCTCGGGGTGCTGCTCTCCTGCGCCATCCTCTGGCTCTTCCTGCGTCAGCTCAAGGCGACCCTGATGATTGCCCTCGCCATCCCCATCAGTATCATGCTCACCTTCTGCCTGCTCAAGGTGATGGATCGCACCCTCAACATCATCTCGCTGGCGGGCATCGCCTTTGCCGTCGGCATGGTGCTCGACGCCGCCATCGTGGTGCTGGAGAGTATCTACCGGTGCCACGAGCGGGGGGATTTGAGCAAGGCGGAGGCGGCGCTCGAAGGTACCCGTCAGGTGTGGACGGCGCTGGTGGCATCCACCCTCACCACGGTCGCCATCTTCCTGCCGGTGCTGCTGCTCAACGATGTGGAGGGCCAACTGTTTGCCGATCTGGCGCTCACCATCGCCTGCGCCGTGACGGTCTCCATGCTGGTCGCCGTCATCGTGCTGCCTGCGGTGGCGGCGCGCTGGATGGGACATGAAACGCTGACCGACCCCTATGCGTCACTGTGGCAGCGCACCACCCGTCACGTGATCCGCTGGACCTCGACCTCACGCCAGCGCTGGACGGTCATCACCCTGATGATGAGTCTGCCGGTACTGGCCACCTGGGCGCTGCTGCCCAAGATGGACTATCTGCCAGACGTAAAACGGGACGCGGTGGATGTCTGGATGAACTTCACCCCCGGGGTCAACCTCAAGGCCCAGCGCGAAGAGGTGATCGATACCCTGATCGCCCGCCTCGCCCCCTACATGAAGGGGGAGAAAGAGCCTGCCCTCAAGAACTACTACATCTTGCGCTACCCGGGGGGCGCCCAGATTGGCGTGCGCCCCAAAGACGAAAACCGCATCAAGGAGCTGGAGAGCCTGTTGATGAAACAGCTGCTGGTGGGTATTCCCGACACCAGGGTGTTCGGCGGTCAGGGGTCGCTGTTTGGCGGCTTTGACAGCGAGAACGGCGTCTCCCTGCTGCTGCAGGGGGGTAACCTGCCCGAGCTCTATCAGGCGGCCCGTGCCAGCATGGGGATCCTCAGCAAGGACCTGCCGGGAGCACAGATCCGGCCCGAACCGAGTCTCGACTTCACCGCCCCCGAGCTCAAACTGGTGCCGCAAGATCGGCGCCTCGCCGAAGTGGGCTGGGATCGCACGCCCCTGC
The DNA here is from genome assembly GCF_049170755.1 of Aeromonas sp. 604176. Lineage (NCBI taxonomy): Bacteria > Pseudomonadati > Pseudomonadota > Gammaproteobacteria > Aeromonadales > Aeromonadaceae > Aeromonas > Aeromonas sp. 604176. Next base: position 18,567 of record NZ_JAAKNE010000058.1, on the reverse strand, counting down.
CCACCATCATCCAGACCTTTGGCGACGGCTTGCGGGTTGGCGAGTATTTCGACGGCGAAGATCGGCTCGACATCATGCTGATGGGGCAGAGCTCCGCCAATCCGGATGAACTGAAGGCAGTACCGCTGGCCACCCCCTCCGGGCGCATCGTCCCCCTTGGCGAACTGCTGCGGGTAGAGCACGACATGGGCCCGGCCAGTATCTTCCGGGCCGATGGGCGGCGCAGCATCAGCCTGCAGATAGCGCCTCCGGCGGGCATGACCATGGAGCAGGTGCTCGACACCCTGAAAAACCGCAGTTTTGCCGCCATCCGCCCCCTGCTGCCCGCTGGTGGCGAGCTGCGCATTGCCGGCAACGCCGACAGCCTGCAACAGGCGCTCGACAATCTGGGGACCATCTTCCTGTTCGCCGTGGTGATCCTGCTGGTGCTGCTGTGGGGAGTGTTTGCCTCCCTCAAGGATGCGCTGCTGGTGCTGCTCACCCTGCCCCTTGCCTCGGTTGGCGGCGTACTGGCACTGCAACTGAGCGGGCTGCTGGTGCCGCTGCCGATGGATCTGCTCACCATCATCGGCTTTGTCATCCTGCTGGGACTGGTGGTCAACAACGCCATCCTGTTGGTGCATCAGACCCGCACCGCCGAGCGGGACGGTATGAGCCGTCAGCTGGCGGTGGCCGATGCCCTGCAAAGCCGGATGCGCCCCATCGCCATGACCAGCCTCACCAGCATCTTCGGCATGCTGCCGCTGATGCTGAGCCCGAGCGAAGGGAGCGAAATTTACCGCGGGCTAGCCACCGTCATTGTCGGCGGCATGAGCTGCAGCACCCTGTTTACCCTGATCCTGTTGCCTGCCTTCCTGCGTCTCGGGGAGCAGGTGGCGATCCCACAACCCCTGCGCCAGCGGGCCTGAGCAAGGAGCTCATCGATGACACATATGATTACCCGAATGTTGGCTGGCGCTGTGCTGATTGCAGGCAGTGCGCTACCGGTATTGGCCGATCAGGGCAAGATGGTCACCCTGGCGGATGTGACCCAAGGGGAAGCGGCCGCCAATATCTGGGTCAGCGGCACGGTGGCGAGTCGCCAGCAGGCGGCGCTCAGCGCCGAAGTGAGCGGCCGGGTGGAGTGGATCGCCGAATTTGGCAGCCGGGTCAAAAAAGGGGACGAGCTGCTGCGCCTCGACAGCGCGGCATTGCGCCTCTCGCTGGAGCAGGCTCGCGCCGAGCAGGCGAAATGGCAGAGCAACTTGCGCTTCGCCCGCGCCGAATCCCAGCGAATCACCCGGCTACACCAGCAAAAGAGCGCCTCCCAAAGCCAGTACGACAAGGCCAGTTATGATGTGGAGCAGGCCGCGCTGGCCGAGCGGCTGGCCGCCATACAGGTGAACCAGATTGAAGAACAGCTGCGCCGCAGCCACATCTATGCCCCGTTCGACGGGGTGGTGAACAACCACTTCATCCAGCCCGGCGAGCATGTGGACGCGGGCGAGCAGGCGCTAGAGCTGGTCAACCCGGATCAGCCGGATATCCGCCTGCAGGCCCCCATCCTCTGGGCCCAACAGCTGGCGCCGCAAACCCGGCTGCGGGTGGAGGGGGAGCAGTTGAGCGGTCACGGCGTCTATTACCAGCGAGCCGCCAGCGCCGATCCCAAGTCGCGCCTCATCGAGCTGCGCCTCAAACCGGAAGCGGGCACCTTCATCATCGGCTCGCCGGTACGGGTTGCCCTGCCACTGGGGGATCAGCAGAGCATGCTGCTGCCCAGGGACGCTCTGGTGCTCGGCACCGATGGCAGCGTGGTCTATCAGGTGGCGCGAAGCGGCAAGGCGCTCAAGGTAAATCGGGTGCCGGTCACCGTGCTGTTTGGCGACAGCCAGCAAGTTGCGGTGAGCGGCGCCCTCAAGCAGGGGGATCGGGTGGTGGTGCGTGGTGCCGGCAGCCTGCAGGATGGCGACACCATAGCGCTGTTCAAGGGCTAACCAGGCCCGACGCAAGCTGGCCAATCTTTGCCCGCTTGACCCGGGACATACAGCCAAACGGGCCACAGTTTGCTATCTTGGCGGCCATCACTCGCGTTTAGAGCAATCAACACCCATGAGCATTATTTTGGGCATCGATCCGGGTTCGCGGATCACCGGATACGGGGTTATCCGGGTCGTGGGCGGCAAGGCCGAATACTTGGGCTCTGGCTGCATCCGCACCGATTGCGGCGAGCTGCCGGAGCGCCTCAAGCAGGTTTATGACGGGGTATGCGAGATCATCACCCAGTTCAAACCCACCGAATTTGCCATCGAGCGGGTCTTTATGGCCCGCAACGCCGACTCGGCCCTGAAACTGGGGCAGGCCCGGGGCAGCGCCATCGTCGCCGCGGTCAACGCCTATCTGCCGGTGAGCGAATACTCTGCTACCCAGATCAAGCAGGCAGTGGTCGGCACTGGCGGTGCCGCCAAGGAGCAGGTGCAGCATATGGTGACCCATCTGCTGAAACTCTCCGCCACCCCGCAGGCGGATGCGGCGGATGCCCTCGGCGTCGCGCTCTGCCACCTGCACACCCGCCAGAGCCTGATCAAGATGGCCGGCCGCGCCAGCAGCTCGGTACGTGGCCGCTATCGCTGAGCCCCTGCCCACCCAGACGACTCGTCTCGGTATCACCAAATAAAAAACCGCCCCGGACCTCCGGGGCGGTTTTGCTTGGCCGTTTTGTTTGGCTACCTAGCGAGCCGAGACGGTGATGCTGGCGAGATCGATCAGATTGACCGCCCCCTTTTGACCGCCTGCATCGTTGTAGGTGTCGTTCGCCTTCAGGTAACTCATGTTGTAAAAATCGCTCACCCGAATGTCATACTCTCCGGCGGGCAGATCCACCACGAACGGCGTCGAGTCACGCAACGGTTTGAGGTCGCCCTCTTTCATCACATGAGGCATCTGCACCATGCCGCTGGCGACAACCTTGCCACCACTAAGCACCGAGATCCGTTTCACCCCGTTGGTCACCCCCAGATTGATGGCATGCTGGGCATTGCTGTATTGCAAACGAATAGTACGCTTGCCATCCAGCTTGACCCCCTGCACCAGCAGGCTGTCGTCGGGGCGGCCCCAATCCTTGAGGTAAGGGACGGGAATGGCCCCATCGGCGGCGCTCACACTGCCGGTATGGGAGACGTTGGCCGCATCGATGGCGATATGTTGCAGCGCAGGCTGATAGCAAACCGGCTTGGCATGATGGGAGCGGTTGCCGGACTCCGGATAGACCGCCTCGGCACTGTAGCAATAGGCCTGGCCCGGCTGTAGCACCATGTCGTCGACCCAGCTGGTCGCACGATCCAGCCCGGAGGCCACCTGCTTGCCATCCCGATAGATGTTGTAGCTGAGCGCCCCCTTGTTGACACTATCCTGCAGTGCAACAACCAGCTTGCCACTCTGCTCGCTAACCCCGAGCAGGGTCGGCTCGGTCGGTGCAAACACCTGCCGGTTCTCGACATCCAGCGGCGCCACATCCTTGATCAGGCGGATCCCCTGATCATCAGCCACGGCGGCACCGAGCGTCACCTCAATCCGGTTGCCAGGGGCCAGCATATTTTCACTTATCTGCTCCCCCACCGGAACGCCATTGAGCGTCACGCTCTGCACCGGATAGTAACTGCCCTCCCCGCCCAGCTCCGGCAGTTGCAGCACTATGTCAATCTGCTTGCCACGATAGTTCAATCCCTTGAGTGCAGCCTCGGGCTTGGCCCCCATCAGCTTGTGCAAGTGAGCGGTGACAAACGGCTTGATCCGGATCCCCCCCTCTTCCACCTTGTAGCCGAAGGTGGTGTCGGTCACCATGCCAAGGTAGCCCCCGACAGACCAGAGCTGGCGCTGGGAGTTGATCACCGGTCCCGTCAAATCGGGATGGGTCAGATCCATCAGGGAGGGCTGGCCGGAGAGCCACTCGAGGTTCTCCATGTTGGATAGGTTCAGCGCGGCACCGCGCATCAGGGAGTCGATATGGTGATCGACCACGGCAACGTTCTGCACCATGGCCGCCGCCTTCAGCCCGTAGGCGGAGACAAAGGGCCAAATGGCGCGGTTATGGTAAACCGGCATATCGGGTTGCTGCGGGAAGTAGACCGGCGCGCCATAAGGGCCCATGGGATAGCGACTGATGATCTCTTTGGCCTGCGCCTCATCGGCAACACCGGCCAGAATGGCGAGGGATTCTCCCAGCAGATCGAACTTGTAGGCTGGGCTCTGATCGGTACTGGTGTTGATCAGGCTGGCATACATCTTCTCGTCCGCCAGCCAGAAAGCACGATTGATCGCCAGCTTCAGATCCCCCGCCCACTGGTTATAGCGGATCGCCAGCTCATCGTGCCCCAGCTCGCCCGCCACCCGCGCGGCCAGCAGCAACCCCTGATAGTGGGTCACGTTGGTGGAGAGAGATTTGCTGATGCCGATGTGGGCGATATCGGCGGTGATCCACTTGGCATAGGTCTGATCGCGCCAATCGAGGAAGGATTGCTCGCCGACATAGAGACCATCTGCGTTATCGAAGGCGGCCAGACGATCACTCTCTATGGTGTTGCTCAGTCCTTCAAACACCTCGGGCAAGAACGCACTGCGCTCGGCATCAGGCAGGGCGGCCAGCACCCGCTCGGCCCCCAGGGCCCAGCTCATGCGGTCGGTACTGATGGGCCAGCTGCCCCCGGTACCGGTATCCTGAATGATCTGGCGTCCTTGCGGGATCAAGCTGTCCAGATCGCTTGTCAGCTCGGCTCTGAAATCAGAGAGCTTGAAGCGCAGGGAGTTGCGCGCACGCATGGGATCAAGCGCCCCCAGCCCCAGATCGGTGGCGTAGGAGAGATCCCGCGTCCATACGTAATGCCACTTGGCGCCGGTTTCAAAACAGTCGCACGGGATCGCCTGCCCCCCGTTGTAACTGCCATCCTTGACCTGAGCCACGCTGTTCTGGCGCATCTCGTGAGCGGCCAGTGCAAACAGGGCATCAAATACCATGTTGCCGGAGCGCAAGCGGGGCAGATCGGACAGCTCCTGATAGGTGGTAAAGTTCTCGCCCGGATCACGCAACTCCTGAGTGGTCGACTGCGTATAGCTGCGATACTCATCACTGGCCTGCTTGACCGAGAAGGTGGCCGTTTCCGTCACCCCGGGTTTATAGGTCTCATACTCGCGCTTCTCGATCAGCTCATGCCCTTCATGGGGATTGATCATGCCAAGGTCTCCCTCTCCGGCGACGCTAACCTGCAACAGGGGGGCATTCTCATCCTGGCTGGCATCCAGCAGGAACTTGTAATACCCCTCCTGCTCTACCCGCACTGTTGCCAGCTGGCACTGAGCATCGCAGCGCTGCATCTTGACCAGGTTGTTCAATGAAATGGCACCATTGAGCCCAAACCCGATCCCCTCCTGCGCGGAGGTAATCTTTATCTTGTGCTCACCCGTCGTCAGCTTGGCCACCATCACATACTGCTTGTCCCCCTGATAGATCATCTGCAGCACGGGCGCCAGATTGCCATCAATCCCTTTCAGGTAGAGACTCTCGCTGTAATTGGGATCATCACGCACCATGGAGAACTCGATGGCCGGAGCAGCCAGATCGTCATTGGTCACCTTGACCTGAATGTCGAGCAGCCCCTTTTCCGTCACCACCAGACGGTTGTTCTGCCCGTTGTTCTGGTAGTACATGGGGTAGACCTGACCGGGGAAGATGCTGGTCTCCTTGCGGGAGTCCGCAGAAAAATCGGGATATTTGGTCCACTCGGGGCCGGCCACTTTGAAGGGGGACATTCCAGAGTTCATCTTAAGGTTGTCCAAACGATAGACGCCCTCCTTGAAGGTCAGTTTGAACTTCTCCTCACGACCCCAGCCACTGAATTCACCGACCAGATAGAGATCAAAATTCCAGGGTGCTTTCACCTCGGGTTTGACCCCGTTATCGTTACCGCTGGATGCGCTGTCGTTACAACCGGACAAAAGAACCCCGCCGCAGCATAACGCCACGGATAAAGCCAATGGACGAATTTTCATATATTCCCTTCGTTACTTTTTTGTTTTGTTATTGATACAGCATTGAGTAAAACTGTTTTTGTCAGTTTACGTGGTCAGCATTCGCCAGAAAAATAGACCATGTCACCATCGACATAGATAACATCTATAACCAGATGAAATTACGTGATCCCCAGCACCAAACCGGCTATCAGGCGGTAAAAATGAATTGAAAACAACGTGAAGGGAGCCACATAAAATAGCCTGTCAGCGAAGAGGATTATTTGACAGCCCATGGTGATTACACTAGCTTGGCGCACCACCCGCCCATGACCGGACGCCATATTCGTGGACAAGCATCTAAGACAATTTATTGCAGTAGCCACCCACAAAAATGTCAGTCTGGCCGCCAGGCAAATGGGACTCAGCCAGCCGACGCTGACACACAACATGAAAAAACTTGAGGAGAGTCTGGGCACGACCTTGCTGGTCAGACATGCCAGCGGCGTAACGCTCACCGCCGCCGGAGAGCTGCTGCTGGAGCAGGCGCGCGTAATGCAGCGGATCTACGATGATACCCTCAGGCAACTGGCCAGCCTGCACGAGCGAGCCGCGCGGCCACTAAACGTGGGCACCGGACATGCGTGGTGGCAACCGGTATTGCAACCTGTCACCGCCCGTTATCAGCAAGCCAATCCATCCTGCGCCATCAACATTGAAGTCGGCAACCATCTGCGCCTGCTCGATCTGCTGTTGGGCAATCATATCGATCTGTTTCTCGGACATGAGATTCACGGGCTGGCCAAAAATTACAGCCTGATATTTATTCCGCTTTTTATTTCTCACGATGGGGTATTTGTCAGAGCGGGTCATCCCCTCACAGGGAAAATATGCAGCAAGCAGGATCTGGTTTATTATCCCAGCCTGCTGGTGACCCCAGATGAGGATAAATATCTTCATCTGGTCGAGGACTTGGCGCGCAAAAAACAGGAGCGCGCCGCCATGAAACTGAATGATAAAATCATTTATAGCAGCAACTCCTTGCTCACTAGCATTGATATTATCAATAGCAGCAATGCTGTCATGCCATATCCGGTGAGCATGGCCAGTTATTTTTCCAGATTCGGCATCGGCACGCTGCAAATGAGCGAAGAGTACAACAAGGGGACGATCGGAATTTATATTCCCCGCGAGAAGATTGATGATCCTCACATTCAGATGTTGTGTCAGGACATTCAGGCTCAGGTCGCTTGCAATAGCCCCTTAATTGCCACCTTCTGAACCAGCGGCAACCGGGCCCTTCATCAAGGTCACGGGCTGGATGAATCAACAGCTCATCCAGCCAGATGTACCAATCCTTACACCAGCTCCCCCAGCGCGCCGATCAGGGCGTCGAGTCCTTGATCGACCTTTGAACGCGGGCAGCCGACGTTGAGGCGGATATAACCTGTGCCTTCCGGGCCGTAGGTGTCGCCGCGCATGATGGCGACCCGGTATTTCTCCACCAGCAAGGCTTGCAGCGCATCCATCCGTTCGGTGGTGTCGATGCCAAGGCCGTTCAAATCAATCCTGGCGAGATAGGTTCCCTCGGGCACCCGATAGTCGATGGCGGGGAAAGCCGCGTTGAGCCGCTGCAGATAGGCGGCCCGTGGAATCGGTCGTCAGACGGCAAGGCGGCTGCTGACCCAGATGCAGCAACCCGAGCTCGCCCCACCCGCCATATCATCACCACTCACCAGCAAACCGCAAAAGCGGGCATCGACCAGAGGCACACGACTGCGGCGCGCGGGCAAATAACAAAGAGGGGGCGCAAAATGTGAGCCTGCTCACTGCGCTGGCAAGGAGAGATTGAGAGCCAAGTGGAGAGGGATATGATGGGCGTCCACTCTCTTCACGAGCCTCTTTATGAGCAACCCGCACGACCAGAACCCACCGAGTGAAATCCATCGCTGTGACAAATGTGGCGAGCGTACCCGCCATATCGTGGTGCTGGTCGCCCGCGATCATAGCCAGGACATCATGCCCAAGGATCCGCGCAAAGCCTTCTGGCAAGCCTTTACTTCCAGCAGCATTACCAACTGGGCGTTTGGCGAAACGCTGGCTTACCAGGCCACCCATGTAAAGCACCTGATCTGCGAGCGCTGCGGCGAGAAGTTTCTGGAATATTGAGTGACCATCAGGCCCAGAGGACGGCGCACCACGGACCGTCAGAGCGGGATAAAAGAGAAATAAAGATGACGTTTGTCGAGACGAACACCGACCAACTGCCGCTAGCGCTGCTGCTGGAGGCCGATCCCGCAGAGCTGCGCATTGCCCCCTACTTTCCAGCCTCCAGATATCTGTTCCAGAAAAGAGCGCTCATAGATGAAACGAATTCTGATTATTGGCAACTCTGGATCGGGCAAGAGCTGGTTGGCAGCTCGATTGGCTGAGGGGTTAACTATCCGCGAGGTCAATCTGGACACCATTGTCTGGCAACCGGGCGGCTTTAACCAAAAACGGCCCCAGCATGAGATTGATCATGCCATTCAAACCCTTGCTCAAGAGCCCTCATGGGTGGTTGAAGGGGTATTTGGTGCCCTGGCCGAGCAACTGATTGATGCCGCCGATACCCTGCTTTTTCTGGATCTCGACTGGTCAGTATGCCGTGATTCACTGCTATCGCGCGGATCACAAAGTGCCAGGCAACGGGATGCCGTAGCAGCCGAAGAGAGCTTTCAACAACTGCTGGTGTGGGCATCGGAATATGGGCAGCGAACCAGCAAAAGCGCCCGCCAATTCCATCACGAGCTGTTTGCTCGATTCCCAAACGACAAGCACCGTTTCACGACTCGGGCAGAGGTAAATAGCTATCTCACGCACCTGACCACTCATAGCTAACGGGGTAGAGGATGACGCAACAGGAGCTGGCGAAAATGGGGGGCGCTTCGGTAAATATCCAGCTGCTGGATGGCAAGCCCTGTATCAGAAAAAGCGGCGCATCGCCTGTCGAGCGCCATTTCTACCAACGCGCCGCACTGCATTTGAGCGGGCTCAATACTCCTGCCCTGCTCAAGGTCGAAGGGGAGACCCTGTTCCTTGAGCAGATCCCTCATCCGGTCACGCTCACGCAGCTGCACCACAACGAACAGACCTTTGCTCAGCTGGCCAGCCTGCATAACGCCAACTATCAGCCCGACTTTGCGGTGAAAACTCACGGCTGGTCGCTCGTCGACACCAACGAGGCGCTCTCTGTACTCTGCCTGCCGGAAGCGGTAAACGAGAAGATCCGCCATATCCAGCAACTTGGTCACGAACTATTCGAGGAGTCATACCTGATTTCGGGAGATAGCAACGAGGGAAACTGGGGCACCCGCGACAATGGTGAGCTGGTGTTGTTTGACTGGGAGCGATTTGGTTATGGTAGTCCGGCCATCGATCTGGCCCCGCTGGTGCCGCGGATGGGTTCGCTGGCTGAATATGAAACCATCATTGAACGCTATCTGCGCCACAGTTCGCTGCTCTCTGGCGACCGGTTGCTCCGCCATCTCGTCATGGCCAAGTGCTGGCTGATTATTGAGGTCACCAATCTGCTGACCAGAAGAGAGAAGCCGCAGGCACAGCAATATCTGGAGTGGTATCGGCAACAAGTTCCCAACTGGCTGGGGTCGGTGGCGCATATGGTGTAATCCGCAGGTTCGAATAGCGCAGCGTATTCGAACGTTCGTGTTATCACCTCTCTCTTTTCGGCCATCCCTCTCTTGCCACCACACTTTCTTCCCAAACAACGCCCCTCTGCGCTCGCCCAGCCAATGCGATTGGCCTCAGCCATCAGGCGCATAAAAATCCTAATCCGCCCGACGAAATGGCGACTTTTTGTGAGAAGGGTCACATCTGATAACGCCTTAAAACCACATATAAATCCAGACCCTGCTGGTGATTAATTTATTGACATGACGCATTACAAACCTGGCTACGAGACCAACCACAATCCATTTATTTGTTTTTAAAGACAAAATTAGCAATAACCTGAAAATGGTGAGTCCTGCCTGAAAACGGGATCTTCATCACATCGCGTTTTAGTGCGCACAAAAATCCAGTGATTAGCACATTTGTCCGATAGGGATGGGGCGAGCGAGCCACGATAATGAACAGGTCATTTTTATCCAGTACGTCGATACGTACTCACGCATAGCTTCCGTCACCGGAAGCGGGGAGAGCGCCATGATCACCACCTTGATCAATGAACATCTGATCAATCTCGATTTGAAAGCGACGCGTAAGGAAGAGGTCTTCACCGAGATGGCCCGCCTGCTGGCGTCGCAAGGCAAGGTCAGCGACGAGCAGGCCTTTATCAAGGATCTGTGGGCCCGCGAAGAGCTGGGCAACACCGGCTTTGAAGAGGGCGTGGCCCTGCCCCACGCCAAGAGTGCAGCGGTATGCAACCCGGCGGTCGCCATCGGCATCAGCCGCAACGGCATCGACTACGGCGCCGAAGATGGCAAGCCGTCCCATATTTTCTTTATGATCGCCTCCCCCGATGGCGGCGCCAACCACCATATCGAGGTGCTGGCCGAGCTCTCCGGCAAGCTGATCGAAGAGGGCTTTATCGCCAAGCTGCTGGCGGCGAAAGCTCCGGCCGATGCGCTGGCGCTGCTGCAGGCCAAGAAAGAGGAGCAGAGCGCGGCCCCTACCACCAGCAAAGGCTTTATCATCGGTGTCACCGGCTGCCCGGCCGGTATCGCCCATACCTATCTGGCAGCCGAGTCGCTGGAGCGCGCCGCCAAGGAGCTGGGTTATGAGGTGAAGGTGGAGACCAACGGCTCCATCGGCGTCAAGAACAGCCCGACTGCGGACGAGATCGCCCGCGCCAGCGCCATCGTGGTCGCCTGTGACAAGCAGGTGGACATGGCCCGCTTCGCTGGCAAGCCGCTCATCAAAACCGGCGTAAAAGCCCCCATCAAGGATGGCAAGGGTCTGATTGAGCAGGCCCTGAAAGCCCCCGCCTATGTGGCTGACAAGGATGAGAAGAAGGGTGACGAGAAGCGCGCCAGCGGCGGCAGCTCGGATCTCTACCGCTACCTGATGAACGGCGTATCGCACATGATCCCGTTTGTAGTGACCGGTGGTCTGCTGATCGCCCTGTCACTGGCCATCGGCGGCAACCCGACCCCGAGCGGCATGCAGATCCCCGAAGGGAGCATGTGGAACCAGATCCTCAACGTGGGCGTGGCCGCCTTCACCCTGATGATCCCCATTCTCGCGGGCTATATCGCCTACGCCATCGGTGATCGTCCGGCGCTGGCACCGGGCTTTATCGGCGGCTGGATCGCCAACAACGGCAGCTTCTACGGCGCGGATGCCGGTACCGGCTTTATCGGTGCCATCATTGCGGGCCTCCTGGTCGGTTATCTGGTGCGCTGGATTGCCACTCGCCAGTACCACAAGATGGTGCAACCGCTGGTGCCGATCCTGATCGCCCCCATCGTCGGCTCCCTGTTTATCGCTGCGGTATTCATCTTCATCATCGGCGCCCCGATTGCCGACATGATGACTGGCCTCAACGCCATGCTGCTCTCCATGAGCGGTGGCAGTCTGGTGCTGCTGGGTATCGTGCTGGGTGGTATGGCCGGCTTTGATATGGGTGGCCCGGTCAACAAGGTGGCTTTCCTCTTCTCCGTCGGCATGATCGCCTCCGGCCAGACCCAGTTTATGGGCGCCATGGCTTGCGCCATCCCGGCTGCGCCCCTTGGCATGTCGCTGGCGACCGTGCTCGGTCGCAAGCTCGGTATCTTCGATGCTTCTGAAATCGAAGCGGGCAAAGCTGCCGGCGCCATGGGTCTGGTGGGTATCTCCGAAGGGGCGATTCCGTTCGCCGCCCGTGACCCGCTGGCCGTTATCCCGGCCAACATTCTGGGCAGCATGACCGCCGCTGTGATGGCCTTCCTGTTTGGCATCACCAACAGCGTTGCCCACGGTGGCCCCATCGTGGCCCTGCTGGGTGCCGTCAACAAGCCGCTGCTGGCCCTGCTCTGCATGATCTGCGGTGCCATCGTCACCGGCGTGGTGGCGGTTACCCTGAAAAAACTGCGGGTCAAAAAGAGTGATGAGGTAACTCTGGCCAAGGCGGCCTGAGTGCCCCCTCGCCATCGCGGCTCGTAAAACATGACAAGAGGCCACCCCACGGGGTGGCCTCTTGTTTTTGGGATGGCTGACGGGCCTTTCCCCAATATCGCCACCTGAGAATTGGTGGTCAATCAGCCCTCTCCCTTCACTTTTCCCTTAACTTCTCCCCTTACCTTTCCCTGGCTACCTTCTGGCCAATCCATCCCACCTCCCCATCCCAGCCAAGCCCAGCCCAGCCCAGCCCAGCACTCGCACAAAGCGCCAAACTGGCTGAAATGGCAGCAATCCGGCATCAGCGGTGTGATGTTTCTCACGCTTTGTCCGCGAAAGCGCAAAAACTAGGAAAATTTCCTAGCCCCACTAGGGATGGCTCTCAAGCCATTTTTTGCCCCTCTTATTAGAGTCACCTCACCTGATGTCGTGACCCGCACCGCGACGGGCAATGTGCCCCGTCATCCCGTGCCGGGCCCGGGTTTATATGGATGGAGCGTCGAGCGCTGCAACGGCTGACAGCCCCGATGTTCCGTTCCCCCTTCCGTGGCGTGACCTCGAACAACCTATCTACAAATGAAGGGCGCGGCGGAAATACCGTCTATCTCGCAGAGGATGAACGAAGATGTTGAAATTGCTCCAACAGGTCCGGGTCCCCACCCTGGACCTGCCGGTCGAAGCCCGGCGCAAGCTCTGGTTCAAGCCGTTTATGCAATCTTATCTGGTTGTATTTATTGGCTATTTGACCATGTATCTGATCCGCAAGAACTTCAACATTGCGCAGAATGACATGATCCAGGAGTACGGTCTCTCCATGACCGAGCTTGGCATGATCGGCCTTGGCTTCTCCATCACCTACGGGGTGGGCAAGACCATCGTCTCCTACTATGCCGACGGCAAGAACACCAAGCAGTTCCTGCCGCTGATGCTGATCCTCTCCGCGCTCTGCATGCTGGGCTTCAGTGCCAGCATGGGCGGCACCGGTTTCAGCCTCTACTTCATGATCTTCTTCTATGCCCTGAGCGGTTTCTTCCAGAGCTGTGGTGGCTCGTGCAGCTACTCCACCATCACCAAGTGGACCCCTCGCAACAAGCGCGGCACCTATCTGGGCATGTGGAACCTCTCCCACAACGTGGGCGGTGCTGGTGCGGCCGGTGTGGCGCTGTTCGGTGCCAACTACCTGTTCGATGGCAACGTGCTCGGCATGTTTATCTTCCCCTCCATCATCGCGCTGATCGTCGGCTTTATCGGCCTGCGCTTTGGTAGCGATTCGCCGGAAGCCTATGGCCTGGGCAAGGTGGAAGAGCTGTTTGACGAAGTGGCGAGCGAAGAGGATATCGCTACCGAGGAGCAGCAGCTGACCAAGTGGCAGATCTTCGTGAAGTACGTGCTGCTCAACAAGGTGATCTGGCTGCTCTGCTTTGCCAACATCTTCCTCTACGTAGTGCGTATCGGTATCGACCAATGGTCTACCGTCTATGCCCACCAGGAGCTGGGCTTCTCCAAAGACGTGGCTATTCAGGGCTTTACCTTCTTCGAAGTGGGCGCTCTGGTCGGCACCCTGATGTGGGGTTACCTCTCCGATCTGGCCAATGGCCGTCGTGGTCTGGTTGCCTGCGTGGCGCTGGCGCTGATCATCGCCACCCTGGGTCTCTACCAGCATGCGACCACCCAGTCTATGTTCCTGGGCTCCCTGTTCACCCTGGGCTTCCTGGTGTTTGGTCCGCAACTGCTGATCGGCGTCGCCGCCGTGGGCTTCGTGCCCAAGCAGGGCATCAGCGTGGCCGATGGCGTCAAGGGCACCTTTGCTTACCTGATTGGTGACAGCTTCGCCAAACTGGGTCTGGGCATGATCGCCGATGGCACCCCCATCTTCGGTCTGACCGGCTGGACCGGCACCTTCGCGGCGCTGGATATCGCAGCCGCCGCCTGTCTGGTGCTGATGGGTTGTGTCGCGGTCGCCGAGGAGCGCAAGATCCGCCGCATCAAGCGCGAACTGAAAGCCGCCGAGCTGGCTGCCCAGACCGCCTGATAGCCATAACAACAGACGCAGATTGTTCAGGGCCACCCACAGGGGTGGCCCTTGTTGTTTGGAGCAACCAGACACCCGACTGGCCCGGCATGAGCTTGCACTGCCGTTCAAGGGACGGGCATATCCCCATCAAGATCCCACTTTTCATATGGACTTTTGGTAAAAGCCCCCCGCTGGCGCTATCTTGTTGCTCCCCCTTGTCAGCATCACAGAGAGCAGATGAAGATCGTCGCCGTCACCGCTTGCCCGACCGGTATCGCCCATACCTATATGGCTGCCGATGCCCTGCAAAAAGCCGCCACTGGGCTGGGACTCAAGATCAAGGTCGAGACTCAGGGCGCCATGGGCATGGAAAACATGCTGACCGCCCGCGATATTGCCAGCGCCGACCTGGTGCTGATTGCCTCCGATATCGAGATTGAGCAGAAAGAGCGCTTCCTCGGCTGCCCCATCCATCAGGTGACACTGGAAACCGTGCTGCTGGATGCCAACGCCGTACTCAAGGCCCTGCCGATCCCGGCCTGATGCTGACCCGCGAAATCACCTTCTACTGCCAGCAGGGGTTGAGCATCACCCAGGCCAAGCAGTTGAACCGGCTGGCGGGGATGTTCAAATCCACCATCCGCTGCGCCAACCTCACCCGGCGCCAGACCGTTGCCGCCAGCAACCAGCTATCCCTGTTGACCCTCGCCACCCAACCCGGCGATCTCTGCCAGTTGCAGATCGAAGGGTGCGATGCCGAGCTCGCCCACATGGCCTTCACCTGCTGGTGCGGGGAACTGGGTCAACCGCTGGTGCGCCCGCACACCGCCGCGCTGGCGGAGTTGCGACTGGTCAACGCTCTGCCCGACTACCATTTTGCCTTGCGCCAGCTGGCCCACAGCCCCGAACCGCTGACCAAAGCCGAGGCCCTCGAGCATCTGATCGATCTGTTGCCCGCCGAGCTGATCACCGACCGCGCCACACTGACCGCCGCGGTGGAGCGGCGCGAACAGGTCTCGGCCACCATCATCCGCCCCGGCCTTGCCATGCCTCATGTATTGAGCGAAGGGATCAGCCAGCCAACGCTGGCCCTGCTTAGCTGCAAGGAGCCCATCGAGTGGGGCTCTCAAATCGGGCCGGTGCAGACCATTATTCTGCTGGCGGTGCCGGTTGGTAGCGGACGGGAGACCCTGCGCCCCCTCACCCGACTGGCGCAGGCGATGATCGACGATGTGGTCAGCCACGCTCTGTTGCAGGCAGGCTCTGCCCCCGCCCGTCAGGCTATCGTCATCGAGAGCCTGCTGAGCTAGGCGAATTGGCTCTGGGCGCTGCTTGCTGTGACGCCAGCCATTCATCCTGCCCTCAGCACCCTGTGGTACACTCGCTGCCATCGTCTGTCTGAAGTGTGTATCCGATGAAATCTCCCCGCTCCCGTCTCTCTGTCAGCCGCGCGCCGCGCGATAACGCCCCGCGCACGGCGGCCAAACCAGCCGCCCCCCGCCATGCATCTCCCCGCAAACCGGAGCTTGCCCCCGAGGAGCGCAAATTGCTCCTGCTGAACAAGCCCTATATGGTGCTCTGCCAGTTCACCGACGAGGCGGGCCGCGAGACCCTCAAGGATTACATCAAAGAGCCCGGCATCTATGCCGCAGGGCGGCTTGATCGCGACAGCGAGGGGCTGCTGCTGCTCACCAACGATGGCAAGCTGCAGGCGCGCCTCACCCAGCCTGGGGAGAAGACCCCCAAGACCTACTGGGTGCAGGTGGAAGGCATCCCGAGCGAGGAGAAACTGGCCGCCCTGCGCGCCGGGGTGGAGCTCAATGACGGCATGACCCTGCCCGCCGGGGCGCGTATCATGGATGAACCTGCGGTGTGGCCGCGTAATCCGCCGATCCGCGAGCGCAAGGAGATTCCCACCCGCTGGCTGGAGATCAAGATCATCGAGGGGCGCAACCGGCAGGTACGGCGGATGACCGCCCATATCGGCCACCCCACCTTGCGCCTTATTCGCTACGCCATCGGTGACTGGACGTTAGATGGTCTGGCCCCTGGCGAGAGCCGTGCCCTGCCCGCCCCAGAGCTGGCGCCGAGCTCCAACAGCCGCCCGCGTCCCTCCTCATCCCGTTCAGGCGCTCATACCGCCAAACCGGCAGGGGAGGCACCACGGCGGCCCAGCCAGCCGAGACGGGACGAGCGCCCCCGCACCACTCACCCAACCGAGCGTTCAACTTCAAACCCGACCAGCGGCAAACCCCGCAGCAGTGGTCGAGGAACGGCACGCAGACCCGCCCGTGCGGGCAATCCCAATAGCAGCGACAAGGAGTCATGATGAGCAATCAGGCAGAGCAATCGGCCACCAGCCACGCCCGCATGGAGGCGCGCCTGACTGTCGCCGCCCTGGTGCAGTGGCAGGGGCGCTTTCTGGTGGTGGAAGAGGAGATAAAAGGCCAGCGCCGTTTCAACCAACCCGCCGGCCATGTGGAGCCGGGGGAAAACCTGCTTGAAGCGGCCTGTCGTGAGCTGAAAGAAGAGACGGGTCTGACCGCCACACCGACCGCCTGGCTTGGTACCTATCTGTTCAAACCGGCCGACAGCGAGGCCACCTATGTGCGCACCGCCATCATCTTCGACCTTGAAAAAGCGCCCGGTCAGCACCATCCAGAGGATCCTGACGGCGATGTGCTGGCTTGCCACTGGCTTACGCTGGAAGAAATAGCGGAATGCAAACCGGCTCTGAGAAGCCCCCTGGTATGGCAGTGCATTCAGGATTATCTGGCGGGGACACGGCTGCCGCTGTCGGCACTCAAGGCCTTTATCTGAGGCCATTTGACACTCTTTTTCGGCAACAAATGCCAACGACAGAAAAACGATTTCCTGCTATCAGGCTCCTGATGGGAACTGCGGCATGGATATGTGACCGGGGGCGCAAAACTCTGGTAGAATACGCCCCGTTTAAACGAACTGGTAACTTCGACTAATGACAGACAACAGCCAAATCAAGGTGATCGTCGGCATGTCCGGCGGCGTGGATTCTTCCGTCTCGGCCTACCTGCTCCAGCAGCAGGGCTATCAGGTCGAAGGCTTGTTCATGAAGAACTGGGAAGAAGACGACACGGACGAGTACTGCTCTGCCGCCCAGGATTTGGCTGATGCCAAGGCCGTCTGCGACAAGCTGGGGATGAAACTCCACACCATCAACTTCGCGGCCGAGTACTGGGACAATGTGTTCGAGCACTTCCTCGAAGAGTACAAGGCGGGGCGCACGCCGAACCCGGATATCCTGTGCAACAAGGAGATCAAGTTCAAGGCGTTCCTCGAATTTGCCGCCGAAGAGCTGGGTGCCACCTACATCGCCACCGGCCACTATGTGCGCCGTGACGACAGCACAGGCCGCCCGCGCCTGCTGCGCGGTCTCGATACCAACAAGGATCAGAGCTACTTCCTCTATACCCTGAGCGAGAAGCAAGTGGGTCAGAGCCTGTTCCCGGTTGGCGATCTGGAGAAGCCCGAGGTGCGCCGCATCGCCGAGCAGCTCGATCTCATCACCGCCAAGAAGAAAGACTCCACCGGCATCTGCTTTATCGGCGAGCGCAAGTTCAAGGACTTCCTGGCCAAGTTCCTGCCCGCCCAGCCCGGTAAAATCGAGACCGTGGATGGCAAGGTGATCGGCGAGCATCAGGGTCTGATGTATCACACCCTGGGCCAACGCAAGGGGCTCGGCATCGGTGGTCGTAAAGATGCCACCGAAGAGGCCTGGTACGTGGTCGACAAAGAGGTCGAGCGCAACGTGCTGGTGGTGGCGCAGGGCGAGCATCCCCGTCTCTACTCCGATGGTTTGATTGCCAGCCAGTTGCACTGGGTGGATCGCACTCCGATCCGCGAGCCGCGTCGCTGCACCGTCAAGACCCGCTACCGCCAGCAGGATATCCCCTGCCTGATCCAGCCCATCGACGACGAGACCATCCGGGTCATCTTCGACGAGAAACAGGCTGCGGTCACCCCGGGCCAATCCGCCGTCTTCTACGACGGGGAAGTGTGTCTAGGCGGCGGCATCATCGAACAACGTTTCAGCCATCCGGTTTGAATCCTTAACAGAAGGCAGCAGACGTGAGCGATAAATTCCAAGACAGAACCATGGCCTTTGCCGGCATCTGCCAGGCCGCGTATCTGGTGCAGAAGGTGGCCCGAGACGGCAGCTGTGACGAGGCGGCCCTGCGCGAGAGCCTCTCCAGCATTCTGGTGACCAACCCGAGCCAGCCGCTCGAGGTGTTCAACAACACCCATCTGGCCATTCGCGACGGCTACCGTGCGCTGGTCGAGCAGCTGGGTGCCGACGGCAGCCAGAAGAATGCCGAGCTGACCCGCTACGTGGTAAGCCTGATTGCACTGGAGCGCAAGCTGGCCAAGCGCAAGGACATTCTCAACATGCTGGGTGAGCGGATCAGCCAGATCGGTCGCCAGCAACAGCACTTCGATCT